>NZ_JAACGC010000128.1:0-5229 GCF_029237385.1 Aeromonas sp. 1HA1 | reverse complement strand
CTGGCGCTGCCAAAAATCAACGCGTTCTTGAGTGGTCATAGCGGAAATCCCAACGTAGATACGATGGGTTTCAGTGTGCCGAGGTGATCTCAGTAAAAACAGGTGCTGATTCAGGGGCGCTTACCGTTTTAACACTCTTCTTCCCGAGGCGCGCACCACCGATCTGCAATACGAGCTGGAGCTGCTCACCCAGATAGCCCGCACCCATTCGCTGCAACGCCAGTTTGCCGAGGCGCACCAGCTGCTCGACGACATCGAACTCCGCCTCACCGAGGCCACCCCGCGGGCCCGCTTGCGCGTCTTGCTGGAACGCGGCCGCACCTTCAACTCCGCCGGCGACAAGGCCAGCGCCAAGACGCTGTTTGAACAGGCCTGGCAGCTTGGGCTCAAGCACAAGGAGCTGTATCTCGCCATCGATGCAGCGCACATGATCGCCATCGCCGCCCCGCTGGAGGAGCAGAGTCGCTGGAACCAGCTGGCGATGGAGCTGGCAGAGCGCAGCCAGGACAAGCAGGTGCGTGGCTGGCTCGCCACCCTCTACAACAACCAGGGCTGGACCCTGTTCGAACTGGGTCGTTTCGATGAGGCAAGGATATCCCAGCAAAAGTGTCTGACCTGGCACGAGCAGCACAACAACCAGGCCAAGGCTTTTATCGCCCGCTGGAGTCTGGCCCGCCTGAGCCGGGCCCAGGGGCAGCACGAACAGGCGCATGCCGAGCTGACACAGCTGAAAGACGATATGGCCGCCGCCAGCGCCCCCGAGGATGGCTATGTGTTCGAAGAGCTGGGGGAAAATGCACTGGTACTGTCTGACCCGGCCGCGGCCGAATACTTCGCCCGGGCCTGGTTTCTGCTGTCACAGGATGGCTGGCTCAGGGCCAACGGGGCAGAGCGGCTGGCCAGGCTCAAGCAGCTGGCCAAGCTCTGACAAACAGCCTCTAGCAAAGCAGCGGGGCGGCCAGTTGGCCGCCCCGCACGCATACACATCAAGCTGGGATCATGGATGCCATCCCGACACCTGCCTCAAACCAGGCTCGCCTCTTCCCAGCTCTGCTTCTTGCGATAAATGAGAGGATGGAGGGGCTGATCTCCAGCAGAATCGCCGCCTTGGGAGTATTACCATTACCACTGGCGATTGCCTGCTCGATGGCGGGGACATTGACCATGCCTCGCCACTCAAACCAGGCTAGCCTCTTCCCAGCTCTGCTTCTTGCGATAAATAGTGGAAGGGCTGATCTCCAACAGTGCCGCCGCCTTGGGGATATTGCCGTCACAGCTTGCGATGGCCTGCTCTATCACCTCTTTTTCCACCAGCCAGAGTGGGCGGATCGGCATATTGAGCGAAGGCATGGCAACACCGCTGGCCGTGCTGGCTGGCGCCATGGCCACCACCCCACCCCTGCGGCCGCTGAGCGGCGGTGGCAATATGTCCAGATTCACCAGTTCGCGATCGTTGAGCACCACTATGTTGCGCACTACGTTTTGCAGCTCGCGCACGTTGCCGGGCCAAGGGTAATCGAGCAGCACCCGTGCCACCTCGGCATCAAAATCCTTGAAGCGCTTGTTCTCTTCTCTGGTGTAGCTCTGCAACAGACTGCGTGCCAGCAACAGTATATCCTCGCCCCGCTCACGCAGCGGTGGCAGGCTGAGGGGGATCACGTGCAGACGGTAATAGAGATCCTCGCGAAAACGTCCCGCCTTCACCTCTATCAGGGGATCCCGGTTGGTGGCGCAAACGAAGCGCACGTCCACTGTCTCCAGCTTGCCGCTGCCGACCCGTTGCAGGGTACCGGTCTGGATGAAGCGCAGCAGCTTGCTCTGCAGGTCGAGATCCATCTCGCAGATCTCGTCCAGAAACAGGGTGCCACCGTCCGCCAGACTGGCAGCCCCCTTGCGATCCCCCTGGGCGCCGGTAAAGGATCCCTTCACATGTCCAAAGATCTCGCTCTCCATCAGATCGTGGGGAATGGCGGCACAGTTGAGCGCGATAAAGGGCTGCTCGCTGCGGGGGCTGCACTGGTGAATGGCCTCGGCGCACACCTCTTTGCCGGTGCCGCTCTCCCCTGTGATGAACACGGTCGCCTTGCTCGGCGCCGCGCTCTCTATGATGCGATAGACGGCCTGCATCGGCATGGAGGCACCGATGAAACCGGCGAACGAGCTGCGCTCGAAGTTCTCCCGGTACTGGGCCACCAGCGAACTCAGTTGCTGGTGCTTGAGGGCGTTACGAGCGGTGGCACACAGCCGTTTGCCGTCGAACGGCTTGGTCAGGAAGTCGAAAGCGCCGAGGCGCATCGCCTCCACCGCCACATCCACCGAGCCATGGGCCGTGATCACCACCACGGAGCAGGGCAGTTGCTGCTCAGTAATCTGTTGCAGGATATCCATGCCGGACATGTCGGGCAGTTCGAGGTCAAGCAGCACCACAGGCGGCGGGCTGGTCAACAACTGTGCGAGCGCCTGCTGGCCACAATCGGCCAGCAGCACCTCATAGCCATCCTGGGCCAGATACTGTTCATAAACCACCGCCAGACTGCGGGTATCTTCCACCAACAGGACTCGAGGTTTGCTTTCAGCCACGGGAGCCATCCTTGCAATTGATTTTGTTGTCTATTTCAGGTCTTGTCCGCCATCTTAGCACAGTTGGCGACGCTCTCTTTTATCCCGCTATTTACGAAGATATACAAGTAAAAACGGCTCCTTAAGGAGCCGTTTTTTTTCAACGATGAGCGCTTACTTCTTGGCTTTGTCGCCATCAGCAGCCGGCTTCTCGATCGCCAGCAGCTCAACATCGAACACCAGCACGGCATTGGCCGGGATGGAACCTGCACCGTGCTCACCATAGGCCAGCTCGGACGGCAGGAAGAACTTGAACTTGGAACCCACCGGCATCAGCTGCACGCCTTCGGTCCAGCCAGGGATCACCTGGTTGAGCGGGAAGGTGGCCGGCTCGCCGCGATCGACTGAGCTGTCGAACTTGGTGCCGTCGGTCAGGGTGCCAGTGTAGTGGACCTTGACGATGTCAGTGGCCTTCGGCTTGGCGCCGGTACCCATCTTCTCGACCAGGTATTGCAGGCCGGATTCGGTGCTCTTCACGCCTTCTTTCTTGGCGTTGGCAGCCAGGTACTCTTCACCCTTCTTCTGGTTATCCACGGCATCCTTGTCAGACTTGGCCTTGGTCAACTCGTTGATCTTGGCGTCATACTGATGCAGAATCGTCTGGATCTCCTCGTCAGTCATGCTGGCTTCTTTACCCAGACCATCAGTCACCCCCTTGAGGATAACGCTGTTGTCCAGTTTGATGCCGAGTTCCTGCTGACGTTCCAGGGTATTGGCGATATAACGACCCATGGAGAGGCCAATTGCATAGCCGGATTGCTCTTCGAAGCTCTTGGCATCAGCCTTGGGGGCCTCGGCCGGCTTGCTGGCTTCTGCCTTGACCTCTGCGGTATTCGCAGCAGTCTTCTCGTCTTTTTGGCAAGCAGTCAGACTCACGGCAACTGCCGCAGCCAACAGGGACACCTTCAGAAAATTGTTCATCAGTTTCTCCAAAACTCTAAATACCGCTCTCGGTTCCTTCGTGAAATGAGAGGTTTATCGTGACAAGCGCCTTATACTAACGCCGTGATCGCAGGTAACGAAAGCATGAGACAGGAAAAATGATAAAAAGTGCCATTTATTTCATCGGTATTTGCCTGATACTGACAGGTTGCGAACAGAGCTCACTACCGGACCGGCAAATTACCCTCGCCAACCAGGGGCTGCTGAGCGCCGATCTCACCAGCGACGGCAAGCAGGCCATCGTCTCCAGCCTGGGCCAGGGCACAGTAGTGTGGGACCTGGAGCAGGGCAAAGAGCGCTGGCGCCAATCCGACAATCAGGACAACTTCGTCATCATCACCCGCTTCTCGCCAGACAACCGCCATGCCGTCACTGCGACCTTGGATACCTTCGCCATCTGGCGTCTGCAAGATGGTCAATCCCAAGGCTACTACTCGCTTCCTGAATCCAGGCTGAGGGACATAGCCCTGTCAGCCGATGGCCGTCAGGTGCTGATCGGCCGGCAAGATGGCAAGGCGGAGGTAGTCGATACCCGCACCGGCCGCAGGCTACAGTTCCTCGGTCACACCGAGCAGGTCAATACGGTGGATCTCTCCGCCAATGGCCACTACGCCCTCACCGGCGGCAACGACTACAGCGCCTATCTGTGGGATACCCGCTCCGGCCAGGTAATATGGCGTTTCAACCACGCCGGCCGGGTGGTAATAGCAAGGCTGGATCCCCAGGGCCGTTTCGCCTTTACCGCCGACAGCAGCCAGGCCAGCATCTGGGATCTGAACACCGGCAAGGAGGTGAGCCGGCTGCAATTCGCTCACCGCTTCGAGGTCTACACCAGCGCCCGTTTCGCAAACGACGGCAACTGGCTCATCACAGGCTCCCCTTCTCGCAGGCTCTCCCTGTGGCGGGTGAGCGATGGCAACCTGCTGCAAAGCTGGCGCGTCTCCCCCCACCCCAGAGTGAAACCTCCGAGCGCAGTGGTCTACGGCGTGGCTTTGCGCGACAATAGCCACCTTGTCAGCGCCAGCTCCAGTGGCCTGGCCGAAATCTGGACAATCAAGTAAGGACCCAAAGGCCCATGAGTCAGCCACTTAACGATCGCCTCGAAACCCTGGAAAGCCGCCTCGCCTTCGCCGAGTACACGGTAGAGCAGCTCAACGACGAGGTTACCACCCAGGGCCGCGAGCTGGATCGACTCAAGCATCAGATCCAGCTGCTGGTGGACAAGCTGCAAAGCGTGCAGCCGAGCCAGATCGCCAGCATGGCGGAAGAGACGCCGCCCCCGCACTACTGAGCTGCAACGCGCACCGCCACCCAGCCATAAAAAAACCCGCGTCTAACTTATATATAGTGCCATAAAGTGTGTACTTCTAAGAAAGAGGCAGAGAAATCTGCCTCTTTTTTGACATCTGGAGAATGAGGACTAATAGTGTAAATAGGGTACGTTGTACAATGGAGAATCAAAGTGGTTACATCTGTTAGTGTCAGGGCCACAATCATTGACGACAACACTGGGATCAAGACCCAGTTGCCCATTGTCTTGACTCTGACTCTTATACACAAATATTGTGAACTGATTGGCACTTTTCCCGATTTCCAGGATCTGATCTCCTATGTGACTCCCGAACATGGTAACGATCATGCTAACTTTTGCTCTTCATCGTGCGGCCG
>NZ_JAACGC010000127.1:0-5371 GCF_029237385.1 Aeromonas sp. 1HA1 | reverse complement strand
AGTTGTACATCAGCGGCACGGCTTTGTTCAGCGCAACAGTGAACTTGAACGGCTTGTGGACACGCTGACCAGCAGGCTGACCGGATTGCGGGTCAGTCGGCACGGTGACAACGTGCTGGAACTCTTGCACCAGCATCTCGTCTTCGTGACCTTGTACGAAGATGTTGCCGACGGAGTCAGAGGTGAAGGCACCGGCAGTGATGTTGCCCTGGGTTTTACCTTCGATGCTGATATAACATGGAGTTGGCATGTGTATGCTCCTAAATAGGTGGGTTAAATGAGCTAGCACTCGACCCAACCCTTAGCAGTGACCGTGCCAACTTTTCGTTTCATTATTTATCAATCACTTACCGCCAATTCATAGCATCAACCGCACAACGCTGAGCAAGTCTTTGCTCAAACAGCGCAGATATCTCAGCAAACATTGCTCAAACAGTGATTTAGCCTGATATGCGGGCAATGAATTGCGCCAGTCAGAGCTATTGACCACCCCCATCCACATTCCCCACTAACGCTGCATCGATATTGAGCCGCACCAGCCCCTGCTTGAGCGCCCAGGATATCGCCTGGCTTTTATTGCTGGCTCCCAGCTTCTCGGCAATACGTTTCAGGTGAAAGGTCACCGTTCTAGGGGTTATGCCCAGGATTTTGGCGATATCACTGACTTGTTTCCCTTCTGCCGCCCACTGGCAGACCTCCAGTTCCCGCAAGCTTAAAGGGTCACGCGGTGGCATTGCTGACGAACACACCCGTGCAACGGCTTCGAAGACATGGCTTGATAGCCAGCTAAGAAAAGGAACCGCGCTAAGCCATTGATGTTCAGTGCGTGGTGTCCGCATGATAAGAGAGAGCAGCCCTACATGGCCATTAGGCCCATGCCAGGGGATCGTGATGCCATCACGCAGACCAGCATCCTGTGCCTGCAGCATCACCTCAAGCCCATCGATATCTTGTTGGTCGCAACACTCGGTGATGAGATTGGTCCACAGAATTGGCGTACTCTGAGTCATCCCTTTGCGCACAACTGGATCGACAGTTAAAGAACCCCAGTTCGTGATAAACCCGCATCCACTCAGCAGGACAGCCGTTGAAAATTCGCACGTCACATTTGCGTAATTGCCCCCAAACTGCGCACTTATTTGCGCACAGGGTACTGCGCAGAAATGACCGAGGTGTAAGTGTGATATTGGGCTCAAGTCTTGTGTGGCAAGGGCTAGAGGGGATTCTGCCTGATAGAAAGGGCCGAGATGAAACTGCGCACATCTCCCACCACTGCGCAATTGCTGACTGCGCAGAAACGAAACGCAATGGAGTGCGCAATTTTAGACCAAGCCTTATGCCACAAGGCCTAGAGAGGAGTTGTCTCTTTTGGAAACTGCGCAATTCCTTCCATTAACTGCGCACTTATTTGCGCACTCCTACTCAAAACTGCGCAGTTGCTGACTGCGTAGAAACGAACAACAACGGATGGCCAACATTGGCCGCACCTGAGATACCAAGTGCTGTAGGGTGATTTGGCACTGGGCAAACTGCGCAGCTGGTGCCTGGCAGTGAAAAACGAACAACAACTTGGAGTTGATGTTTAGGGCAACAAGTAAGTGGCAGAGATACCTCGAGGTTTACTCGGTAGTTCAAGCGGAACTAGGCTTGCTGATCATCTGCCGAATACGCTCCCAGTGAGATCACTATGGGGGTATTTATGGGGGTATATATAAAGCGCGCCGTGAATTTTATTTATATAAAACAGCTATATATGTCAATGATTCGAGAGTGACCCCGGCACCATATAGAATTCAATGACTTAAGGCCACCCAAGCGGGTGGCCTTAAGTTTTTCTGGACCCTCAACATGGTGATGTGTCCACATCGTGTCCACCTAGGTTTAGGTGATCGGGTTGTTGTCGTGTCCACTTCCACTAGGTCAGGACCAAGCGTGACCGGACACACTTCACAGAAAACCTATTTTCCGTGGGGCAGGCCAGCCAGCGCATCCAAGCTGCAGCGCCCTTTCAAATTTTCAGTTATCAAATCTGCCCTCATTGCACCTAACTGGCTGAAACAAAACGCCTTCTATCCGTTCCCTCGCGGCAACCCGGATCCTTCCTGATTATTCAAATCCTCACGGAAAGTCCGACCCTCCCAATACATTCAACAACTTACGTTTTCGACACCGCTAGTCAGACCCCTTTCAAACTGTAAAACCCTGCAATTTCTTTCGATCCTTTCAGATCCTTACCTCGCCCGAGATCCTTTATCTGGCGCGGTCTGGGCCTATGGTTTTGCGGTAATCCACTTTTGCAAAAAATTTTATTGGTGCGGCGCGCAGGCGGGAGCGGAAGAGCGCGGATTCCGTGACGCAGACGCTGCCGTGGGCTTCTCCTCCACGCGCTGGCGGCTGTGAGTAGCCCCGTGCGTCACGTATGATGTGCGTCTGCCTGATGGTGCCCCTAACATGCGGCGCCATTCCCTGGCCATGCTCAGGCGCTATCAGGCAGATAGAAGAAGGCCCCACGATGTGGGGCCTCTTCACCTGAGTGTTGTGCCGTCAATAGGTTAAACGCTCATTCCAAGTAATGTTCGAGCGGATAGGCTTCGCAGGATTACCCACTGCAATGCTCGCAGCTTCGATTTTGCCTGTAACGATAGAACGGGCACCAATCACACAGCCATCTTCTATGTGGGCACCTTTCAAGATCATGGCTTCTTGGCCTATCCACACTTGCGAACCGATGATGATATCTTTCGCTGGGTGGACGCGTGTTCCTGCAGAGTCGTAGATATCGTGGCCATCACTGGTCAGCATCGTGATCCCTGTAGCCAAAAGGGAGTTATCTCCAATGACCAGGCGAGTGCCTTTTTCACGGCATGATAGTTTTCCAGGGCCGGTATTCTTCACATTTCTACCGATTTCTAAGATGCAATCATTCCCCAGTACTTCAATGACCAAACCACGCAAGTTACAGCCTTTGTGAATTATCAAACGATTGCCGCGTCCCTCAATAGTGATGTTACATCTCCGTATCTGGGCATCCTCTACTTGGAAGTGGTTTTCAGTATCACTAATTGAGATTACACACTTTCTCAGGCGGGTATTCGGAGATAGCTGTATCCGATTACCAGAAGATATACGCACCTGATTGAGCAGGTTGATTGCGATTTTTTTCAGAGTTGTTTTCAGAGCCACTGAGCTGTTCCTCAACACATAACAGCGCCATCTTACCATGCTGACACAAGTTGCAACGTCAATAAGCCTTAGATGGCTCTACTCGATGATGGGGGATAGCTGGCCGGCCAACTGCTTGGCCTGTTGGCCATGCCCCGTCATGGCCACGCTGTTCCCGGGTGCTGGCCCACTGCCGTGGGTATGGCTGGCGGTGGTGGCGGCCAGCTGCTCCACCACGTTCATCAGCTGCAATAGCAGCCGAAAGATGTTCACGCTGTCGGTCCCCATCCACGAACGGGGCGCCTCCAGGTGTTGCAGCTCGCCGGCAACGGCCCGGCGCAGCTGGCCCACCACCTCGACCAGATCCCCCGCCGTGGTCTGGCTCATGTTGCCTAGACTTCCCAGGGTGAGATCATCACCTGCCAGCAGCTCGATGGCCCCCAGCGCCTCAATGAGCTTGTACCCGCCGACCTCTTCAACGCTGTGCTGCGCCACTTGCAGCCGATGCTGGCCATGTTCCCCCAGGTAGTCGTCACTCTGGTGGTGCATCTGCAGGGCGCGGTCATGCAGGCGCCGGTCGGTGTGGCGGCAGAGGTTGCCCACGGTATCGGTGCGGCTGAACACCTCGGCCCGCTGCTGCTGCAGTTGCTCGCCCGGGGCGATGTCCGGCAGGGCCCAGCCACTGCCGAGCACGGTACGAATAAAGGGCCGGTCGGCCCGCCCAAAGGCAAAGCCCAGCTCAACCAGGGTCCCCTCGAGGGGGAACTGCAGCAGGCCCTGTTCCGGCCCGCCGAACTGCACCGGCAACGGTACCGCCCGATAAAGGGGCGCGGCCTTGTCCGGCTGGCCATCTTCGCCCAGCAGTTGCACGTCCACCGCATAGCGGGGGCGAAAGGGGTCATTGAGCTGGCCCGCGCTGGCCTGGTCGCTGATGGCCTCGACCCGCCCGAACTTGGGCAGGTGCATCTTGTCGGCCAGCTCCGGAAACTCGCCCTCTATCTTGCGGCGCTCCGGTGATTTGGTGACCTTGCCCGGGGTAGTGGTGGTCAGGGTCATCTCGTCGCCCTTGAGCCGCACCCGCATCACCCGCTTGCCGTTGATGATGGTGCCGGGGCGGATGGACGGCACCGGCGACAGGGTCAGGGTGTCGCCTGCCTGGCGGCCTGACCAAGCAGGATCGAGCGTCACCTCCTTGCCCGCCCAGCGGCTGTGGGCGTGGCTTCCCACAAAGATGGCGCCATCGGGTTGCTGGTACCAGACAAAGTCCGGTACCTCAAAGGCGCGGCCGGCGTTGTCGAGCAGCTGATAGCCGGTGCCGGCGCTGGTGAAGTTGGGGATAGGCCGGTCGGTGTAATCGCAGCCCTGGGGCAGCAGGAAGGTGAGCCCGGTTTGGTCGGTCAGCCAGGCCAGCAGGCCGCGCAGGGTGGCGTGTTGTTGGCTGACTGGCAGGCGAGTGCCCAGAGCGCCGGCCAGCTCGCGGCACAGCAGCTTGCTGGCGCCATTGGCGGCGGGCTGCACGTCATACACGTAGCCGGTGAACCAGCGGCGCAGGTCGGCGTTGTAACCGGTGTCCAGGGTAAAGAGCTGCCCCTTGCTGGCGGTGCCCTCAATGGTCAGGGCGGCGCGGCCACCGGCGTTGAGGTCCAGCACCAGATCGTGGTCGATGAGGTGCACCGGCTGGCCGGCGAGGGTCAGGGAAGTGGAGAGTTTCATGCCAGTATGTCATCCATCGGTTTGAGCACATAACGCTCGAAGCTGCTGAGATCTGGCCCGCCGTCCCCCTTGCCACCGCCCTTGGCGGCGCTGGTGTTGTCGGTGCCCTGGCCCACGGTCGGGGCTGTCTTTGGCAGACGCTGCTCGCGCTTCTCCGGTACCGAGTTGAACTCCTTCAAGGTGAATTGCACCTGCCAGGCCAGCAGCCCTTCTTGTTCGCTGGCGGTGATGCGCCCGGCAAACTTGGCCTGGCGCACCTTCACCGACTTGGCTAAGAGCGACCCGACCCGGTAGACGTGGCGCTTGCCACCATCGCCCTTGGCATCGGCCAGCTCAAACAACCGGCTCAGCATGCGCTCCTCCTTGAATGGGATAAGGCCGGAGATGTCGAGCTCCTTGGCCTTGGCGCCCTGTTCGGCGCTGCTGGTCGAGCTGGTCTGGCCGCTCTGGTCCTTGTCCTGAAACTGCATCGATGCGGAGACCCGCATCGACTTCA
>NZ_JAACGC010000126.1:0-5430 GCF_029237385.1 Aeromonas sp. 1HA1 | reverse complement strand
GGCTCTGAGGGTAGAATTAGTCATGGCGTATCACCTCTGTTGATTGAGATTCTTCGCGGGAATCAATCAGCAGGATACGCCACCTCTTCTATCCCTCCGTACACCAGAAATGACCATAACTCCAATTTTGACTGTAGTGGTTAACTAAATCCGGACACTTGGTTAGGCCGGTTTTCGGCTGCTGCTGGCGATATCCGTCATGGTGGTGATGTGGACGCCGCCAGTTGTCGTGCATGGCCGGCGCACGAGCCATTCAGCTTGTTAGCAGCACAGCCTTGCTTGGCAAACGCAACATGCGAAATCCTGCGTAAGCCACTGCGATGGTCAGTAACGGGCTGATAAAACAGAACACCGCATAGGGTGCGTAGCTCCAAGTCGTTACCCCCAAAGTGGCCGCCATATAGGCGCCGCAACTGTTCCAAGGGATTAACGCCGAGGTTGGCGTCGCGGTATCGCCGACCGCCCTCGATAGCACCACAGGGGCCAGGCCACGCTTGGCAAAGGCAGATTTAAACATCCGCCCCGGCAGCACAATGGCGATGTATTGGTCGGCGGTGACGATATTAGTGGCCACAATTGAGGTTGCCAGCGAGGCAACCAAAGCACCGTCCGACTTAGCTTTCTGAATAATCGGGGTGATTAGCCGCTCAAGCACCCCGACCTTCTCAACTACCCCACCAAACGCCAAGGCGCTGATAATCAGCCAGATGGTATTGAGCATGCTGCTCATACCGCCACGCGATGCCAGCATGTCCATCGGAGCAAAGCCCGAGGTTGAGGTATAGCCATTGGCCAAGGCCCGCCAGACGCCTTCCAATAACGCCAGCCACTGCGGAATTCCCTCGTTGGCAGCGGCAAAAGCCAGCACCCGCTCCGGGGCCATAACCGCCGCGAGTAGACCACCGGCAATCGAGCCAAGGAAAATCGCGGTAAAAGGCGGAAATCGGAACAATGCCAACAAAATCACCAACACTAGCGGCACAAACATCACCAACTGTGGCTGGAATGAGTTTTGAATCGCAGCAATTTTATCTGCGGCGTCGAAATCTCCTGGCTCACCCCACATAAAGAAAAACACTAACGAGAGCAACAAGGCCATTAGCGAGGTCAGCAGTGTCTCACGGATATGTTGATACAAATCGACACCAGCAGCGGCTGCGGAGAGATTGGCCGAGTCCGAGAGTGGCGACGACTTATCGCCAAAGTAAGCACCCGAGATCACTGCGCCCGCCGCTATCGCCGGATTCAAGCCCATGCTCAGGGCAATCCCCATAAAACCGACACCGATGGTTCCGACCACTGTCCAAGAGCTACCAATGCTGGCCGAAACGATGGCACTGATCACGCACGCGGTTACGAAGAAGTAATCTGGATTAAGTAGCTGTAATCCGTAATAAACCATAGCCACCAGCGTGCCACTGAGTGCCCAAGTACCAATCAGGCCGCCGACAGCGAACAAAATAAAGATCGCACCAATGCCAGTGGACACGCTATCAGTCGCGGCTTTACCCAGCGCCTCAAGCGTGTGTCCTCGACGCCAACCGATAAACACCGCAATCATCGTTGCGGTAACCAGCGCAACTTGGTTAGGGCCACCGGCACCAGCATCACCAAATAAAAAATAAGACAAGGCAACCAAGATAACCAGACAAGCGACCGGAATGATCGCCTCAAACAGCGACAGTGGTTGCGGCGTGCTAGGTCTGCGAATAAAACTGAACATTCAGATATGCCTCGGTTAATGTTCATATGACGGCTAGATATATGACGGCTAGATATGCAGCGCTTGAACTTAGCTCCATTGTCTGCCGCTTAACGCGTTGTCACCAGCACCAGTAAAACCGCCGCCAAAAGTGGCGGCGATTGCTGTTGCAGACTTCGCTTAGAAATCTACCTCATCACGGCTGATCGGGCAGGTCATGCAATGGCCGCCGCCACGGCCACGGCCGAGTTCGGAACCAACGATGGTGACCACTTCGATCCCCTCTTTGC
This sequence comes from Aeromonas sp. 1HA1, assembly GCF_029237385.1. Taxonomy (NCBI): domain Bacteria; kingdom Pseudomonadati; phylum Pseudomonadota; class Gammaproteobacteria; order Aeromonadales; family Aeromonadaceae; genus Aeromonas; species Aeromonas sp. 1HA1. The sequence goes on along the minus strand of NZ_JAACGC010000126.1, from coordinate 3,438 downwards.
GCAACAGGGTGTTGGTATGCACGTTACGATCATAGGCAAATACCACCCCCGGCGATGCGCACACCAAGTTGGCGCCGCTGTCCCACTGCGTGCGCTCACGCATGTAAGCGTTACCACCGGTTTCCACCACCCGCAGCTTCTTCAGACCCAAGGAGTGCGCCACCACATCGGTAAAGCGGCCCTTTTCCTTGACCAGTTCGATACCGCTTGGCTTGTCGCTTGGGCGGTACGAGAAGGTGCTGACGTGATCCATGATGTCTGGGTAAAGCAGCACGCAGTCGCGGTCAGCAAAGGTGAACACGGTGTCCAAGTGCATAGCCGCGCGCAGTTTAGGCATCGCTGCAACGATTACCCGCTCCGCTGCACCTTGCTTGAACAAGGTCGCGGCCAACTGGCTAATGGCCTGACGCGAGGTTCGTTCGCTCATGCCGATCAGCACGTTACCCTTGCCGATCGGCATTACATCGCCGCCCTCTAAGGTGGCCATGCCATGGTCTTCGGTAGGATCGCCCCACCAGACTTTGACCTTGCCGGCAAAATCGGGATGGAACTTATAAATAGCGGTGGTGAGGATGGTCTCTTCGTGACGCGCCGACCAGTACAGAGGGTTAAGCGTAACGCCGCCGTAAATCCAGCATGTGGTGTCACGGGTGTACAAGGTATTCGGCAAAGGCGGCAGTAGATATTCGGTCACACCAGCGGCTTCACGCACCAGCTTGAGGGTTTCGCCGCCGAAGGTTTCGGGAAACTCGTCAGTGGACAAGCCGCCGATCAGCGTCTCGGCCAGATCTCGTGGTGACAAGCCTTCGAGGTAGCTACGAATCTCATCTACCAGCCCAAGGCCAACCTGATTAGGCACAACCTGATGATCAAGAATCCACTTCTTGGCTTCAGCAATTGCGACAGTTTCAGCCAATAAGCTGTGCATTTCGACCACATCAACGCCGCGATCGCGCAGCTTGTTGGTGAAATCGAAGTGATCACGTTTAGCGTTCTCGACCCACATAACGTCATCGAACAGCAGCTCGTCGCAGTTGCTCGGGGTAAGCCGGGCATGCGCACGGCCCGGCGCGCAGACCATCACTTTGCGCAGCTGGCCGACTTCCGAATGCACGCCAAATTTGACTTCACTTGCATTTGTCATGATCAACTCCCTTGGTTAAATAGAGATAGCGCCAGTCGCTAAGCCGTAAACGCCGTAAATAGCCGCGGCGGCAATCACAGCGAAGATGATCCAATCCGAGGCCTTATCGAACACCACCTTGCCCTGCTCGCGGCGGGCGATGAAATACAAAACAGTGCCAGGCGCAAACAACACCGCCGACAACAGGATGAACTTCAAGCCGCCGGAGTAAATCATGAACAGTGTATACAACACGGCAAAACTGGCGATCAGCAGGTCGCGATTTCGTTCCTGTGGACGCACCTCATAGGTTTCACTGCGCTTGGCAATCATCAAGCCGTAGGCAGCCACAAACAGGTAGGGGATCAAGGTGGTGGCGCTAGTCAGGTTAAGCATCAGCGAGAACGCATCACGCGACCAATAGGTGGTGATCACAATGATCTGGACGATGATGCTGGTCACCCAAAGCGCCGTGACCGGCACGTTGTTTTTGTTGACCTTGGCAAACATCGCCGGCATGTCCTTTGACTTGCCCGCTGCGAACATCACCTCCGCACAGATCAGCGCCCAGGCCAAATAAGCGCCCAGAACTGAGACGAGCAAGCCAGCACTGACAAACATCGCCCCCCACGGGCCGACTACCGACTCCAGCACGCCAGCCATCGATGGCTGACGCAGGCCGGCAATTTCGGCGCGCTCCATCACTGCGTAGGGCAGCAAGGTAACCAGCACCATCAAGCCGGTAACCACGATAAAGCCAAGGATGGTTGCCTTGCCGACGTCGGCGCGCTCTTTGGCGTAGCGTGAATACACGCTGGCGCCTTCAATGCCGATAAACACAAACACAGTGACCAGCATGGTGGCCTTGACCTGTTCGAACAGGCCTACAGTCAAGTCGCCGCCATACAGATTCATGCTGAACAGATCGATCTTGAATGCAAAAAACAGCAAGACGATAAACACCATGATCGGAATGACCTTGGCGACCGTCACAATGCTGTTGATAAAGGCGGCCTGCTGTACGCCGCGCAGAATCAAGAAATGGAATAACCAAATGCCGATTGAAGCAACACCGATGGCGATCACCGTATTGCCATCGCCGAATACCGGAAAGAACGCACCCAAGGTGGACTTGATCAGCACCCAGTAAGACACGTTACCGATGCAACTGCCGATCCAATATCCGAAAGCCGAGAGAAAGCCCGGATAGTCACCAAAACCTTCTTTGGCATAAGCGAATACGCCGGCATCGATATTCGGTTTGCGCTCAGCCAAGAATTGAAAAACTCGCGCCAGCATATACATGCCGGTACCGGCAATAATCCACGCAATCAGTGCACCCAGCGGCCCGGTTGCTCCGGCAAAGGTTCTTGGTAGCGAGAAAATCCCGGCCCCGACCATGCCGCCAACTACCATCGCGGTTAGAGCCATCCGCGACATTTTTTGTTCTGTAACAGCCATATTCTATTGTCCTCCTGGAAACTTATACCGGGTGAGACACCCGACTGCGCTAACCCCTTGCTTAAACACTCAACTTCTTGTTAAAAAACAAGGTCAATCCTGTTGCTTTGTCAAGCTGATTGTCACAATATTTTACCCGTCCAAAATAGTAAAACTGCCAAACATACTGAATGTGCACTAAGGCAGATTACATCGACGTGATTGTACTGGTTTAAGCCCCTACCTATGCATGGCTCAAGCATTACCGCGAGATGCCGTAACAGAAACGGCCGCGATTAATCGTTTACGCTGTAGCCGAGGATTGTCTCGCCATAACCTGTAAAATACTGCTCCATTACTCCACAAAGTAGCTCGGCACACTTGGAAACTGCCGATTAGCTAGGTAGCTTGCAAGTCAGTGCTGAAATTATTGCCCTTGATGCCCCTGCGTAAACTCCAAGCTAGCCGCCAGTCGTTGCCTTTGTGATAGTTGAAGCGGTTTTCGCCGTATCCTAGGTACTTTAGATATCCGCGTTTTTACTCTTCGAAGTAGAGGTATAAGCATAGACCTTCTGTTAGAAAGCCCCAGTGAGAATCATCAGGATTGCCATAAGTAATTTCTGGGTGCTCAGAAAAAGTATGGATACTCCGCTGTCAGGATAGTTGTCGCCTCTTCGGTTATTCCTAAAAAAAACGTATCGGGGGCGGAAGGAGACAGGCCGTACTATTCACCTGAACGCAGAGCCGCAGAGCTATTGTCAAATCTGGTGTATGGCGTCGGTCAGGCGGCACTCCTGTCTGACTCCTCCAGCACCTTTACTCCGTCCTTGAATTTCACGTTGTTCGCTACCAACGTCAGCAGCGCAAATCCCTTG
>NZ_JAACGC010000125.1:0-5674 GCF_029237385.1 Aeromonas sp. 1HA1 | reverse complement strand
CGAACAGGGATTGCAGGCTGGAGCTCACTCTGGGAAGGCTGGCAAACACTGCAAAGTAAACTGGACGGCTTTATTGCCGCCAAAGAGATGATGGCTTCGGGGATCAAGATCTGATCAAGAGACAGGGTTGTAACAACCGGAGCGGTTTTTTACACCCATTAGATCCCAATACAACAATCTGATCCTGCCCGAACTCCATCTGACCCCCAAGTCGGTGGATGCGTTGCGCTATGGATCCTAAACAAGCGAGAAAATCCCCCATGCTGGAACGTGCAAGACAAGAATGGTTCTCCAACATCCGTGGTGACCTTTTAGCCGGAATTGTGGTCGCCCTGGCGCTGATCCCAGAAGCCATCGCCTTCTCCATTATTGCTGGTGTAGACCCCAAAGTCGGCCTCTATGCCTCCTTCTGTATCGCAGTGGTCATCGCTTTTGTCGGCGGTCGTCCAGGCATGATCTCGGCAGCCACAGGCGCAATGGCGCTCCTGATGGTGACCCTGGTCAAAGAGCATGGCCTGCAATATCTGCTGGCAGCAACCCTGCTTACTGGGGTACTCCAGATCGCAGCGGGTTACCTGAAACTGGGCAGTCTGATGCGGTTTGTCTCCCGCTCCGTGGTCACCGGCTTCGTCAATGCGTTGGCGATCCTCATCTTTATGGCCCAGCTACCAGAGCTTACCAACGTCACCTGGCAGGTCTACGCCATGACGGCGGCGGGCCTTGGCATCATCTATCTGTTCCCGCTTATTCCGGTGGTAGGCAAGCTAGTGCCTTCTCCGCTGCTCTGCATCGTGATCCTGACGGCAGTCGCCATCACCATGGGCATCGATATCCGTACTGTAGGCGATATGGGCGAGCTGCCCGATACTCTGCCCATCTTCCTGTGGCCCGAAGTGCCGCTCAATCTGGAGACGCTGGCGATCATCTTCCCATATTCCGCAGGTCTGGCCGTGGTCGGTCTGCTCGAATCCATGATGACGGCAGCCATTGTCGATGACCTGACGGATACCAGCAGCGACCGCAATCGCGAGTGCAAGGGCCAGGGGATCGCGAATATCGGCGCGGGCCTGATGGGTGGCATGGCCGGCTGCGCCATGATTGGTCAGTCCATCATCAACATCAAATCCGGTGGCCGTGGCCGCCTATCTACCTTTGTGGCTGGCACCCTGCTCATCCTGATGGTGGTCTTCATGGATGAGTGGATCCGCCAAATACCCATGGCAGCCCTGGTAGCCGTTATGATCATGGTCTCTATCGGGACGTTTTCCTGGGAGTCGGTTCGTAATCTCAAGAAGCACCCGCTCTCCACCAATATCGTGATGGTGGCAACAGTCGCTGTGGTTGTTGCTACCCATAACCTGGCACTTGGGGTATTTGTCGGGGTACTGCTCGCCTCTCTGTTCTTTGCCAACAAGGTTGCCCGCTTCATGCTGGTCAAGAGTGACAGTAAGCGTCATGGCGAGGTACGCACCTATCAGGTTCGGGGCCAGGTGTTTTTCGCCAGTGCCGAACAGTTTTTTGCCGGATTTGATTTCAAGGAAGTGGTAGAAAAAGTGGTGATCGACCTCACCCACGCCCACTTCTGGGACATCACGGCTGTCACCGCGCTGGACAAGGTGGTCATCAAGTTCCGCCGTGAGGGGACAGAGGTCGAGCTGATTGGCTTGAATCAGGCCAGTGCCACAATCGTTGACAGATTTGGTGTGCACGACAAACCGGAAGAAGTTGAAAAGCTGCTGGCTGGACACTGATCACAAGAAGGAATTTACCATGACAAACATTTTTGCCTGTATCGATGGCTCCCTTGCCATGACAGCAGTGTGTGATGCAGCAGCATGGGCATCTATCAATACTGGGTTACCTATCACCCTGCTGCACGTATTGGAAAAAAGTGAATTTGAAGGGCACAGCGATCTCTCCGGCAATATTGGACTTGGCAGTCGTGAGCTCCTGTTACAGGAGCTCTCCGAGCTGGATCACCAACGCAGCCGTCTCGCCCATGAACAGGGGCGCATTCTGCTGGACAGTGGCAAGGAATATCTGGCTGGTTTGGGGATGTCAGGGATCGAGACCCTGCAACGCCACGGCCAGCTGGTCGAGACGACCCAGGAGCTCTCATCCAACATGCGGATGTTGATCATGGGTAAACAGGGCACGACTCATATCCACGATCTGATAGGCAGCAATATCGAAAACATCATCCGTACCCTGTCTAATCCCATCATGGTAGTGCAGCCAGGCTTTCAGGCCCCAAGCCGCTTCCTGTTTGCCTATGACGCCAGCCCGACCACCAAGAAGGTGCTGGAATTGATCGCAAGCAGTCCTCTGCTCAAGGGGCTGGAGTGTGACCTGGTGATGGTCGGCGAACCGAGTGATGAGCACGAGCGCCAACTGGCACAAGCCAAACAGGTGTTGAAGAGTGCGGGTTTCAGGGTTGAAGCAATGCTGCTGCAAGGAGAGGTGGTGCCAGTGATTTGTCAGCATGCCACCGATGCGGGCTGTGAGCTTATCGTGATGGGGGCTTACGGTCACTCTCGGATCAGGCAGTTCATTGTGGGAAGTACGACAACAGGTATTTTGAAAAAGACTAATGCTTCTTTAATGTTGCTCAGGTGATAATTCTGCTGTGGGGGGGGATGGAACTATCCTCCCCATTATGAATGTTGGTGTTATGGGACGTAACCCAATCAGAAAACCCCTCTGCGGGTATTGGCTCGTCGATAGCATAGCCATGCACTACGTTGCAATGATTTGCTCTCAATAATGCAGCTTTTCCTGATTTGTGGCTCATACTAAAAACGACTACATAGGTTCGTTCCTAAACCGCTGTAACGCAGAATCGACTATACCTTCTACACTACCTCGTTCCTCATATTCGCGCCGCAAGTAGCTTGCGTCGCTGCCTTTGTGTGCAGTCTGGTAGATGTGTTCGAGAGCTGCGACACAACCCAAAGTATCAGCCTGAGATTCAATACGACGTATCGTACTGAGAATATCCTCTCGCAATGGAATTTGTTCATAAGACTTTGGATGTACGATCGCTCCATCCAAACCAAATCGACACGCCTGAAATCGGTTGTAGTTGTAGACTAGGTAGTCATCCTCAGCTGGTTCAGGCTCATTGCGCTCCAACAAATATTTGCAGAGTGCTTGGAGATAACAGGCTAAGGCAGCTGCACGTTCAACCGATAATGGCGTGTCGCAGACACGTAGTTCAATAGTGCCATACTCAGGCTTAGGTCGAATGTCCCAATAAAAATCCTTCATGCTTTTGACGACGCCTGTATGTTCCATTTTGGAGAAAAACCTCTGTTCAAAATCCTCCCATCTCAGTAAAAAAGGGGCACGACCGCTTAGCGGAAATGCAAAAACAGAATTCAATCGTGCAGAATTGAATAATGTATCATAGCCTTGCACGAACGGAGATGATGCTGATAAAGCAATGAAATGAGGTACGTAGCGGTTCAGTGCATGCAACAAAAACAGGGCTTCGTCTGCATTAGTGCAACCCACATGGATATGCTGACCATAAATGGTAAATTGCTTAGTGAGATAGCCGTACAATAGAGATACTTCTTTGAATCTCGGCTTGTTAAAAATGCGTCTTTCAGACCATAGTTGAAAAGGATGAGTACCGCCACCACAAACTCCAATATTGAGCCGATCCCCAGCGCAGACAAGCGTGTCACGCATATCAACTAGCTGAGCCAGAAGCGTTGGATATTCAGTATGAATATCTGTAGCAATTTCGATCATACTCTCAGTAACCTCCGGGGTCACACTCCCAGGGAAAGGCTTTCGTGTTAACAATTCGAGCATGTCGGGGCTCGCTGCTGCCAAGTCAAAATCACTCAGGCCGACCAGTTGTAATTCTAGCTCTACACCTAGACTTAATGCTTGCGATGTCTTAAATGATTCGAGAGGCATATCAGGACTCCTTACTTTCTGGTACTTCATGTGCCCAGCGCAGTGCGAGCTGGATAAATATTGGGCCAAATATTTCTAATGTCAGCGCCGCAGCGGCTAGCGGTGCTAGCTGGTCAATCAAGTTGATGCCAATGTAACGAGTTTGCTCCAACATCAATATGACAAAAGCAGAAATTGGCGTACTTGCTATTCCAATAAGAAATCCTTTACGCCACGAAATCCCGCTGATATGCGAGAAGATACCAATCCCTACAACTTTGGCAACTTGACGTACCGCAATGATGGCAAAGCCAAGACTAATTCCTGAGACCGCTTGTCGCCATTCTAGCGATGCGGCAATAAACACAAACAAAAAAACGGATAAAAGATCCCCTAATGCCCCAAATCCGCGCTGTGATGGACTCAAAACAATTCGACGATGACGAGCACAGAGCCCAAATGTCAGCGCTGCCAACACTGGGGATAGTTTCAGGCTATGTGCTAGAGCGACAAGACAAATGACCGCCACTGTAAAAGCAAGTGTACTATCATGAGTTGTGCGCTTGCTTAACCGTAACAACGCAGGAATGATAATGCCTGAAAGGGCCCCTAAAAATAGTGAGGCCAAGAGGACAATAGAACTGCTATAAGTAGCCTCCCAGAGGTTTCTGGATGTTTGGAACACCACCAATCCGGTGATGATTTTGAAAACAAACACGGCTAGTACACAGCTCAAGGCGGATAGATGCAAAATTCGCTCGGTAACTTGGCCAGAACTACGTTGCTCGTTAATGACACAAATAATAGTTGCTGGCGAGGTCGCCATTGACAATGCCGTCAATAGCAATGCAGTCGAAAGACCTTGCTCAAACCACCTTGCAATGAAGTAAACCGCAGAAAATGTAAGCACCACCTCGATGAGGCTGGTCGCAGCGAACCATGGATTGGTGCGCAGCCAGCGCAAATTTATGCGGTATCCGCATTCAAATAGAAGAAGGCCAAGAGCAATATTAGCAAGCAGTAGCGTTGCTGGTTGTACATGTGGTAGTAGACTGACCTGGGATGGAGCCAAAACAAAACCGACGACTGCATATGCACTGATGCGTGGTAGTTTTACCCATCCGTGCGCGAATTCCCCAGCAAACCAAGCAACCAGAATTGTCAGGGGCCAAGCCATGTCCTTTAAGAGTGGCGTCAGATCGATCATATTGTGCCTTATGAGATTCGGAAAGTTAGGGAAGGTGCGAACAAGTTGATCAAACCTTCATCATAAGCAGCCTGCTCACATTTAAAATTTTCATTACTCCAGAATTCGTACGTATTTACTCCAAAACCTGCTTTTTTGCTCCATTATTCCCCTTTTTCGGGGCTTACCTCGTGTTTTGGACACAGCTATCCCATGCCCGTATCATCTGGTCCACTCGAAACAGGTTCGCCAGCGTAAACAACATTGCCAGTTGGTTGTCATTCTTCCGCAGCCCCTTGTACCGTGCTTTCACAAAGCCAAACTGGCGCTTGATAAGCCGGAACGGGTGCTCTACCTTGGCGCGGATGCTGGATTTGAGCTTTTCAAAAGCCATCACCGCCTTGTTTTTACGAGGATGTTTTTTAAGTTCCTTGAGCTTGCCAGGGCGCATCGCAATCTGTCTCTTGATCAGATCTTGATCCCCGAAGCCATCATCTCTTTGGCGGCAATAAAGCCGTCCAGTTTACTTTGCAGTGTTTGCCAGCCTTCCCAGAGTGAGCTCCAGCCTGCAATCCCTGTTCG
>NZ_JAACGC010000124.1:0-5735 GCF_029237385.1 Aeromonas sp. 1HA1 | reverse complement strand
CAGGACTCTGAGGGTAGAATTGGTCATGGCGTATCACCTCTGTTAATTGAGATTCTTCGCGGGAATCAATCAGCAGGATACGCCACCTTCTCTATCTCCCCCATACACCAGAAATCACCATAACTCCTGGCCAACAGCAACCAGCCATCATTGTCACAGACTTGAGCCAACTGGCGTCGACCCTGTCCGGAACTGTACAAGTTCCAACGATAGGGAATCTGCTGACGGATGCGGGGGTCGAATTTGGGGCAGATGGTCCGGCGGCCTTGCCCATCACCAGCATCTCTCATGATGCAGATGGTAATCCCGCAACCCCGGATGTGGTGTATACCACAGCTTATTCCGGCTACAACGCAATAACCCATGTACTGACAATTCCTACCCATGGTGGAGGAACTTTCTCAGTCAATCTGTTGACCGGGGCGTATAGCTATAGCTTGTCGTTGGATGTGGCAAATGACTATACAGAGACCTTCCGCTACACCATCAGAGATGCAGATGGGGATGTGAAGACCGGCGTACTCAACATGATCACTACGGATTCCAGTGACGTTGTTGCCTATGACAATGGCAACGAAGCGTTGGTGTACGAGATCCCTGTGCCGGGTGTCACTTCCAGTACCATGCTGGCCGACTTTCAGACTACGACCAACGGGAGCGGTGCTGGGTATAACCCTTGGGTCTATGACACTTCAGGTGGCAATACCAGTGTGATTGATCTGGGGGGGAGTACGATCGCCAGCGCCATAGTGACTAATGGTGACAAGTGGATAGTGAGCACTCAGAACGGATCTGGCCTTTCTAACCTGGATGGCACAGTGTCTGGTTCTGAACTGCGTCTAGTCGATAACAATGGCTCATCATCGGGTGGGGTCCAGATGTTGACGCCGGAGTTCGTTACCAGCGCAACCGGCACCACCACCTTAAGCTTCGATTACGATAGGGCCAATGTGCATGGTAACGATATCGTGACCTGGAGCCTGTATAAATTTGACGGTGCCAACTGGGTGCAGCAAGCCGGCGCGGGTTATAGCGGTTTTCTGTCGACGGATCCTGGGTCAACAACAACCCTCACCACTGGTAATCTTGAGGCAGCCACGCGTTATCGCGTCCACTTCTCGGTGAATGATGGCGGCGGCAACAATGATTCACGTCTGGAGCTGGACAATATCAAACTCAACGTGACTGCTGCTGCAACGGTTGCTATCGCATTGACGGCTGCACATGGCAATCTGTTAACCGACCCCAACCAGGATGTGATGAGTGGCGATCCTTGGGGAAGTGTTGATGCCATCGGAGCGGAGAGCACTGTGCTCAAGATCTGGAATGGCAGCAGCTATACCGCAGTTACCACGAGCCAAACAGTAGTTGGGCTTTATGGCTCACTTGAAGTTTACAGTGATGGTACCTACACCTATACACCGAACCCGGATCTCAACAATGTGGGCAAGGCGGATGTGTTCAACTATCAGCTGGCACAAAGTGATGGAGACCAGGATACAGCTCAGCTGACTATCAATATTGCTTCCAGTGCGACCACTATCCCGACAGTAATGGAAGGTACCAGTGCCAATGATACCCTCGTAGGCACTAGCGGAGATGATGTATTGCTCGGCCACGATGGTGATGATGTCTTGAATGGCAATGATGGCAATGATCGTCTGGAAGGAGGGGCGGGCAACGACACTTTGATCGGTGGCCTGGGTAATGACATCCTTATCGGCGGCCTAGGTAGCGATACCTTCAAGTGGCTTGCTGGCGATGCAGATGGCAGTACGGACAACATCACGGACTTTACCCTTGGGAATACGGCCAGTGGGGGGGATGTGCTGGATCTGTCTGATTTGCTGGTTGGGGTTCCCACTGGCGGCAGCAACGATGATTTGGCGGCGGCGTTGGACAGTTACTTGCAGTTTGATACCGCTACCAAGACGTTGACGATAGACCCGGATGGTGCGGTCGGTGGCTCCGAGCTGACGATTCAGTTCCAGAACTCCCTTGATCTTGCCTCCCTGGGTTCTAACCAGGATATCATCAAGCAACTGCTGGATGATGGTAACCTCAAGGTTGATCCGTAATCGAGTAATGGGGCCGGGCTATGCCTGGCCCCTGTTTTTTGACAGAGGTGGCGGCTAAGATAGCGGTAGTACAGGAGAGGGTCACCATGCAGTCATTCAATTGGATCGATATCGATGGCATTCGCTATAGCTGGGATGGGCAGGGCAGCATTACCTGCACCGGCCAGTTTGGCTATCAGGCCACGATGGCAGGTGATCGGATCGATGCACTGGATCTTGAAAGCCAAGATGGCGAAGTGGCGGGTTCCCTCAATGTGGACTTCGCGACAGCGACCATCGCTTTCACGCCGGCAGTCGATGCAGAACCACCTCATATGGTGGTGCTGGTCGGGCACGATCAGGGGGAGCAGGAGTATTCGCTGCAGAGTCTGAGCGATAGCTGTTTGCAGGATCTGCTCATGCACTCCGACAGCATAGATTGTGCTCCACTCATCACGTCCACGCTAGCAGACCCCGAGATCTCGCCGCAGGGACACGTTCTGTCGTGGGATTCCTTCCATTTTGATGATGACGTCGTGCTCGGTTCCCGCAGCGTCACGCCGATGGCACCCGGCCATCAAGAGCTGATGGGCAACGAGATCAGCATCAACATCGACATGACCAATCAGGTGCTGGATCAGATACCGTCATTGCACGATATATGAATCCCATTCGACCACGGGCATAATGACCTCACTCTAATTGACTGAGGTTTTTTTCTATGTGGCGTCCCCTTCTTACCCTTTCCGCTCTGGTCGTCAGTGCTCCGTTATTCGCACTTGAAGTACCGCAAGCCCCGCATCTGGTGGTGAGTGGTTATGCCGAGCAGAAGGCCGAGCCAGATATGTTGACCCTCAATGTGTCGGTGACCGCGCTGGAAAAGCAGGGCATCAAGGCCAAGCAGCAGGTTGATGGCAAGGTCGCGGCCTTCTTTGGTCAACTGGAAGGGTTGGGCATCAAGCGCAGTGATGTGGAGGCGGGCAACCTGGTGATCTTCCCCGAATATCAATATCCGCAGAATAAGAAGCCGGAACTGGTGGGCTACCGAGCCCAGCGTCAACTCGCGGTCAAACTCTACCAGCTCGACAAGCTGAGCGAGCTGATGGATACCGCCCTCAAGGCGGGTCTGGAGTCTGTGTCCCAGATAGAGTACGGCCTCAAATCGCCACAGACCATCAAGGAGCAGGCGCGGGTCGGTGCGGTGGAAGATGCCAAGATCAAGGCGGAATCACTGGCCAAGGCGTTCGGTATGAAGCTTGGCAAGGTTTACAGTGTCGAGTACCGCAACAACACCCCCATGCCCGTCTATAGCCGTGCACTCAAGGAGGCCGTCATGGCTGCGCCTGCCGCCGACATGATGGAAAACAGCTATCAACAGCAGCAGATAAGCATCACGGACAACGTGGAAGCCGTCTTCCTGCTGGAATAAGGCTTTGGCCATCCGGCCTTGTCGATCTACTCCAGGCCCGAGGCTGATCCCCTCGGGCTTGTCGTTTTTACCTGGCAAGCTGGATTGAGTGCGCAGGCCGGATAGCGGCCCGCAAATGATGATGTGACTGGCAGGATCCCGATCATGCCTGGTGGTCTATGGTGCAAGGGTGGGGAGCGCTGGTGCCTGGCCCTGCGCTCTGCCGCCAGCGAGTGGCAGATGACGGATAGCAAGATGCCGGTCGGTGACCGGCATCTTATGGTGTAACGAGGTGGATTAACCCAGATTGGCGGCAACCCGTGCACGACGCTTCTGTTTGAGCTGATAGCCGATGGCCAGCACGACGATCCAGACCGGGATGAGCAGCACTGAAATCTGGATCCCCGGAGTCAGGTACATGATGACCAGGATACCTGCCATGAAGGCGAGGCAGAGGTAGTTACCAAACGGATACCAGAATGCCTTGAACTTGGGCTCAACGCCTTCGGCTTGTTTGCTTTGGCGAAACTTCAGGTGCGCGAGGCTTATCATGGCCCAGTTGATGACCAGTGCCGAAACCACCAGCGCCATCAGCAGCTCGAATGCCTTGCCCGGCATCAGGAAGTTGATCAGCACGCACAAGAGGGTGGCCGCGGCGGAGATGGAGATGGCCACCACGGGCACACCACTCTTGTTGGTCTTGAGCAGGCTGCGCGGGCCGTTGCCCTGCTTGGCCAGACCAAACAGCATGCGACTGTTGCAGTAGACGCAGCTGTTGTAGACCGACAGTGCAGCAGTCAGCACCACCATGTTGAGCACGGTCGCGACCAGGTTGCTGTCCAGCGCGTGGAAGATCATCACGAAGGGACTGCCGCCTTCCACGACTTTGCCCCAGGGGTAGAGGGACATCAGCACGGCCAGGGCGCCAATGTAGAAAATGAGGATGCGGTAGATAACCTGATTGGTGGCTTTGGGAATGCTCTTCTCGGGATCGTCCGCCTCAGCAGCCGTGATCCCCACCAGCTCAAGACCGCCGAACGAAAACATGATCACCGCCATCGCCATCACCAGACCGCTGATGCCGTTGGGGAAGAAGCCGCCTTGATCCCACAGGTTGGTGATGCTGGCATCCGGTCCGCCGTTGCCACTGGCGAGCAGGTAGCTGCCAAAGCCAATCATGCCGACGATGGCGACCACCTTGATGATGGCAAACCAGAACTCCATCTCGCCAAACGCCTTCACGTTGGAGAGGTTGATGGCATTGATCAGCACGAAGAAGACGGCAGCCGACATCCAGGTCGGGATCTCGGGCCACCAGTACTGGACATAGATGCCGACCGCCGTCAGCTCGGCCATGCTCACCAGCACGTAGAGTACCCAGTAGTTCCAGCCGGAGGCGAAACCGGCGAAGTCACCCCAGTATTTGTAGGCAAAGTGGCTGAAGGAGCCCGCCACCGGCTCTTCTACCACCATTTCACCGAGCTGGCGCATGATGAGGAAGGCGATAAAGCCGCCGATGGCATAGCCGAGCAGCACTGAGGGGCCCGCCATCTTGATGGTCTGGGCAATGCCGAGAAACAGGCCGGTGCCTATGGCGCCGCCCAATGCGATGAGCTGGATATGGCGGTTTTTCAGGCCGCGTTTCAGCTCCTCACCGTCTTGTTGAAGATCCATTCTTCCTTCCTTACGTCTCTGATATCACTCGTCTGTCATCTCGTTCCGTCCCGTCGAGTCACTCCATGTGACCTTGCACGGCAACATTGTTCTAAAAACGTGACGAAACCCGTATTTATTTCGTTACAGTTGGCTGCTTATTGTTTTTTGTAGCGACTACCAACGGAAGCAGAATAGTGATAACCGATTGTCTGCGCACCTGTTTTCCTCATTGTTCGCCGGTTTTTTCGGCATGAAACAGGTTTTTTATGGTTTGAACGGGCTGGAGGGGAGTGATTGCTCGCATTGCATGCAATTGAATCCTGTAAAGTTGACTCCTTCATTGATTCCTGTTTTATGAAGTCTCCTCCATAAATAAGGATGTGTTTCATGCAACGTATTATTGGTAGCCTGCTGGCCGTCGTGCTCTGGTTGACGGTCTGGCTCTCTCCCTTGTTGCTGACCATGGCGGCGGGATGCCTGTTGGTCTGGGCCTGTCTCTTGATCAGATCTTGATCCCCGAAGCCATCATCTCTTTGGCGGCAATAAAGCCGTCCAGTTTACTTTGCAGTGTTTGCCAGCCTTCCCAGAGTGAGCTCCAGCCTGCAATCCCTGTT
>NZ_JAACGC010000123.1:0-5864 GCF_029237385.1 Aeromonas sp. 1HA1 | reverse complement strand
GGCCGCACGATGAAGAGCAAAAGTTAGCATGATCGTTACCATGTTCGGGAGTCACATAGGAGATCAGATCCTGGAAATCGGGAAAAGTGCCAATCAGTTCACAATATTTGTGTATAAGAGTCAGCATCGCAATCGCCTATTCGGTCTTCACGTCAGCCAGTTCCACACGGTTTTCAGCCCCCTGATATCCCGCGTCAGCGAAGACAAAGGCTTTCTCGCCATGGAGCAGATGACTCACCGGATTGAAGTCGTGCTCGTTGGCTGGCGTGGTCTCCAGGCTGTGGGTGAGGCCACTTTTGGCATCGACGCCGATATGGGCCTTCATGCCGAAATACCATTGATTGCCTTTCTTGGTCTGGTGCATCTCAGGGCCACGTTCTCCACGCTTGTGCTTGGTGGAGTTGGGGGCCTCGATGATGGTGGCAGCGACCAGCGAGCCTTGCTTCATCATGACACCTGCTTCACAAAGCCACTGATTGACAGCATCAAAGAGCTGGCGAGCCAGTTGGTGCTGCACCAGCAGATGACGGAAGTTCATGATGGTGATGCGGTCAAGGATGGCCTGGTCCAGGGAGGGTTTAGCAAACAGACACATCGAGGCAATCTCGTAGAGTACATCCTCCATGGCGCCGTCGCTGAGGTTGTACCACTGCTGCATGCAGTGAATGCGGAGCATAGTGTCGAGTGGGTAGGGACGACGACCATTGCCCGCTTTGGGGTAGATAGGTTCGATGACCCCGAGCATTCTGGGCCATGGGAGCGAAGCGTCCATGCGAGCCAAGAATATCTCTTTGCGGGTTTTGCGGCGTTTAGCATTGAACTCGCCATCCGCGAAGGTGAGTTGATGACTCATGCTGAACCTCATCTCTGATGCCAAGTGAGGCTCATGATCGCACATCAGGGACTTGTTCGCACCTTCCCTAGCGGACTTGGCATCAATGGTTGAGAGTGAGTTACAAGCTGTTCGTAAGCGTCAGGCCAGTACCGTCTGGTGAATCGTGGCAGTTGTGGGCAAAGTAGTTCCCACTAAAAAGTAGTGGGAACCAACATGGTGTACACCAACCACGTCTAGCTAAGGAAGGTGCGACCCACTTGTGGTTGGCCTGTGCCTTTTGAACGATAGCATCAATATGAGTAGCGATTGACTGGCTCTCTCTCACTTGATTGCTCACGACAGCGCTCAAACTATCCAGGCTATCTAACGAGTGTTG
This sequence comes from Aeromonas sp. 1HA1, assembly GCF_029237385.1. Classification (NCBI taxonomy): domain Bacteria; kingdom Pseudomonadati; phylum Pseudomonadota; class Gammaproteobacteria; order Aeromonadales; family Aeromonadaceae; genus Aeromonas; species Aeromonas sp. 1HA1. The sequence goes on along the minus strand of NZ_JAACGC010000123.1, from coordinate 4,653 downwards.
AGCGCCTTCTTGCAGGGCCTCCAGTGGGGCAATAAGGCCACGGATTAACGTTGTGCCCCGCGCCATGCCCTGCTGTCCATTTTTGATTTCGTGAGTGGTTTGCTGATTGATGGCGGCAATAACATTGTCAATTTGTCCGGTCGCATCGGCCGTCCTAGTAGCCAGTGTTCGCACTTCTTCTGCCACGACAGCAAATCCCCGTCCACTCTCACCCGCACGAGCCGCTTCTATAGACGCATTCAGGGCAAGCAAATTAGTCTGGTCAGCAATCTCTCGGATCACACCGACCATATTGGTTACCACCAACGCACTTTGCTCCAACTTGGCAACAGTGTGTGCGGACTTTTCCACGGCCTGCGCAATTTGTACAATCTCATCAGCAACACTAATGATCTCGCGCACACCTTGTTGTGCCATATCGTGTGCCTTGGAGGCTTCTTCACGGGTGGTTTGAACATTACTAGCCAGTGAGGTGATGCCATCTGAAAAAGCGGCCACAGAGGTCTCAATAGCATGGGCCAACGCACTTTGCTCAGTTGAACCTGTGTTCACTCGAACAGATGCTCCCTCTAGTGCACTGGCTGCATCACTGACATTATTCGCATTCGTGTTGATAGCACGGATCACGTCATGCAAACGCTGACGCATATGTAACATGCTAGACAGCAACTCACCTAGCTCATCTTGCCCAGCAGACATCACTTCGTTAGCCAAAATGCCCTGTGCAATAAGACGGGGACTTTGCACCGCGTGGCTCAGTGGCCTCACGATAGATCGCGTGATATGCCATGCCATGATAGTCCCAACCCCAAATGCACCAAGGCCGAGTATCAGAACCCACAAAACAGATGAGTGAACAACACCAAGCGCCTCGGTTTGTCGTAGATTCATCGCCTCTTGTTGACCTTGTCCCTGCAAGCAGGGTCAAGCGTGATGCAGCGACTGCTGCAATAGCCGCTAAAAAACAAGCAACACAACATGGTTAAGGGTGAGACGAGATCGGATACGCATACATCACCTCGCTACAAAGCGTTTGGAGATCAAGTGGTCAAGTGCAAGTGGTCCTGGGCCACGCGCAACGAGAAACAGCAGAGCCGCCGCCCATACACCATGAGTTGGATAGGCATCAGGATAAACAAGGAACTGAATAACGATGGTCATTCCTAACAATGCTAATGCAGAAAATCGAGTGGCGAGCCCAATCAGTATTAGGGCAGGAAAGAGATGCTCGGCGGTGGCTGCCATAACAGCGCCTAATTCTGGAGGGATAAGTGGCAGCTGATATTCATAACGAAACAGATCGACAACTGATGAGGAAAGCTGGGGCCAACCAAAATGGAATTCCCCAGAAACTATATCCAAAGAAAATCCCTGAATTTTTGTTTGGCCTGATTTCCAGAAAATAGCGGCAATAGAAAAACGCGCCAGCAGTGCAATCCACGCATCTGGGATGCGTGACAGTAGCTGAACCACCGAGTGGGTCAACGTTGTGAGTCGGAGGATCATAGGGAGTGCTCCATCGGTGATGCTGCAACTAAGGCATAACTGCGTATTAGCAGGCTAAGGGTCTCTGGTATATCAAATGGGCCTGATGCAGTCACTGCGTCTGAAAAAGAAGCACCGCTGTTTAAACGTTCTATGAACATTGCTGCATTGTGTTCTATGTGCATGATCTCAACCCCCAATTGAGGGCGAACTAGCAATGCACTCTGGCTACAGGTGAGATCAACCCTCCTCATGCCTTCTGCGGGATCTTGGCCCTGGTGCACTGACCAAATTGATACCACTGGATAAGCAGAATGCAGGACTCGCAGAGCCGGATCCAGAGTAAAGCAAATATGGGCCAGCATAGCTTCATCTGATAACAATGATATTAGCGCTTCTTGGGATAGCGGTTTTGCGTCAGCCGCATGCCACGACTCTACTCGGAGCCATTCAAGACGAGCGACATCAGCAAGATATGGCAAGCCTGCAACAGGTGGAAAGTTAGCGAGGAAATCTGGATATTCCTCGCCATACCAGACAAGTACCGGAGACGAGGGGGGATAATGACGAATAAACTCGGCAGCCATTGCCCTGAAAAACACCTCACCCACAAGGGCTTGCACTACAGGATAACTGTCAGCCAAAGCATCAATCAGCGAGACGGTCACGTTGTTGCGATACACATCAAACCGCTTGGTTGGGTCTGAGCCATTCCAGGTAGTTAACCCAGGCGGTGACGCTGATGTTGGCGTCAACAGAGCGGCCATCCATTCGGCTTGGTTACTCATAAACCCATCTCCTTATTTCTTGCCATCAACAACTCAGCTTGGCGAGCCTCGGCAGCAAGAACAGCAAATGCTGGAATGTCGTTGTCCCGCTCAATAAGAGTGGGTTGAGGCCCTAAGAGAGCAATGACAGTGCTGTAGAGATCCCAGACCGCATTGGCGACAGGAGCACCATGACTATCAATTAGTAGGGGGGCTCCAGCAGCATCAACTTCTTCGGCATGGCCTGCCAGATGGATTTCGCCGACAGCTGAGAGTGGCAAGTCACGTATGTAGGCCATAACATCACGTCCGTGATTAACGCAAGAGACATAGGCGTTGTTCACATCCAGGAGTAGCCCGCAACCGGTTCGGGTAATCACCTCACTCATGAAGTCCTCTTCTGACATCGTTGAGGCGATAAATTCAACATAGGTAGCAGGGTTCTCAAGCAACATCCGGCGACCGAGCCGCTCCTGAACTCGGTTCACATGTTCGCACACGCGATCCCGGGTTTGTGGGGTATAGGGTGTTGGCAACAGGTCATTTAGAAACGTAGTTTGGTGACTTGACCAAGCCAGATGTTCAGAGAATGACTCAGGTTGATATCGTGTAAGGAGTGTGGCGAGTCTATCCAGATGAGCTTCATCCAGTGGCTCTTCACCACCTATTGATAGCCCAACACCATGGATGGACAGCGGGTAGTCTGCTCGAATGCGTTCGAGGTAATGATGGAATGGCCCCCCCGCCACCATGTAATTTTCGGCGTGGATCTCAAAAAAACCGATAGCTGGGCGAGTGTCGAGGATCGTCCGGAAATGTTCCGGCTTCAACCCGACACCGCCCGCCCTCGGTAGGACAGGCAGTGTCATGGTTTTCATCCTATTAGGCGTTCTTTTCCTTGAACTCGTTCAGCTGGCCAAATCCAGTCGGTGAGGTACCGGATTCAGTCTGCTCGCAAGTCCCTTTGGGAACCATTGACCAGGCATTGCCTTGGTAATCACGTACAGAAGTGCCCGCGCAGGAAGTGCCTGCTCCTGCTTTACAGTCATTCTTGCCTTTGAGAGCAACACCGTAGCATTTCTCCATGCTAGCCATTTTGCTGTCTTCGGCAGCACTAACCGGTGAGGCAGCCATGACCAGAGCGGTGCCAAAAGCGATGGCAAGGGAGGCAGAAGTGATTGTCTTTTTCATCGGAATTTCCTTTTCGTGGGTTGATAAACCAGCCAGCAAAAAGCATGTCAGATTATTCTTTAAGGCCCTGCTGTCCGGATTCTTAAAAATACGTACTGCGTACAAAACATCGGTGCAGAATTAACTGACTAAATATTCTCTAACTAGCTCACGAGCTCTGTGCAGTCGGCTTTTGATCGCGCCTGGTTGTTCACCTAGCCGCTCCGCGATTTCTGTAATCGTCAGCTCTTCAAAATCTCGCAGCAACACTACCTCCAGGTAATGTGCGGGCAAGGACTCCAGCGCATTCGTCAGGTCGATGCGTAACGATTCATCACTACGATTAGCCAGCTGTTGCTCTGCCACATCATCTTCTAGCAGGTCTTGCTTAAACATCATGCGCTCAAGTCGATGACATTCACGTTTAATGACCGTGAATAACCAAGAGGAGAAAGCAGCCACTGATTTGAGCCCACTGACTTTGCGGGAAAGCACCAACAGGGACTCTTGGACTGCATCATCAACATCACTGACATGACAGTGTTTGCGAGCGTAGCGTCGTGCATCTGCATGGCACACTGCCAGCAAGCGTGAGATCGCCGCATGATCTCCTGTCTGCGCGGACAGAATGAGATCCTCTTTTTCCATCATGCCATGTGTCATGACTCAGTTCCTTTTGTCGAGTTTACGGCCAACCATGGCACACATCGGGCAGAAACCCATCAGGCCAGTCATGGAAAGGATGGCACTCATTACTCCTGCTGCAACAGCAAGGTCTGATTTCCCCCAGCTCATCACTGCAAACACGATCGCCATGATGCTCAGGATGATGCGCAATACTCGCTCCCAGCTTGGGACATTCTTTACATAGAACATGTCCGTCTCCTTCGATTGCAAGAGTGCTGAATCGCTCTCTTACTTGATAAGAGGGGCTGAGTGAGCAAAGCGGTTCGCAGAAAATGAAAAAAATCTGAAAAAACTCAATTGAGCCCACAAAAATCTCTCAGACCATTGTTGTTAATGATATCACTAGAGGGGGGCTGATCGCTTGCCAGCAAGCTTTACCGAGTTGGTACTCTATGCTTGGGGTCAGACAACATTTGGTGGTAAGCGCCCCTGAATCAGCACCTGTTTTTACTGAGATCACCTCGGCACACTGAAACCCATCGTATCTACGTTGGGATTTCCGCTATGACCACTCAAGAACGCGTTGATTTTTGGCAGCGCCAGA
>NZ_JAACGC010000122.1:0-6158 GCF_029237385.1 Aeromonas sp. 1HA1 | reverse complement strand
GACGAACAGATTATCGCTCGGGCAAAAGCCTGGCTTCAAAAGGCGGTGGCATGAGCGACGCTATCAAGATCGCACGTCAAGCCCCCAAGCTGATCGAGGGGTTGCTGGCCGATATGTTTGCCGCCCGGGCTGATGACAATCGGGTCTGTATGGGCAGCGTGTATTCAGGCCCGCAACACATCCAGATCCAGCTTGTGGCCACATGTCGCCCGGATGCGCTGCTGGATGATGACAGCGGAGACGATGAGGACACACCGGACCAACGGCGCAGCAGTCTGTACATGCACTGGCTGACCTACCGCGCGGAATACCTTGCTGTTGATGTTGACCCCGAGCTCCTGGCCCTGGGGGCAATCCGTTCTATCTATTGGCTAGCGCTCGGTCAGGGGGACACAGAACTTGCCATCGAGATTGGCAACTGGTGGGAAGAGTGCGCCCCACTGCATGGACTGGGCGAGGTGATCCGATGACCGAGAACACCCCGGATTTTTCAGCGCTGCACGCGGAGCTTGAGGCCGACATTGCCGCCTTGTCATTCATCGCCAAGGTAAAACTGGAAGCCCTTCGTCAGTGCCAGCGCGAGCTCCTTGCCTTGCGGGAGGCTCGCCTGCCAGCACCAAAATTTGCCTTGTGCCGCCTGCTCTTTGAATGCAGATGGACGCGCCGCGACCGCATGAAAGCGTTGGAGACCATTGCTCACCAGGAGCGGTATCTCGCCAACCTGCGTTGTGACGAGTATCTGCCGTTCTGATGCGGGACTATTACACCGAGCTATTTGACGCCAAGCCCATACCACCCAGGCAGCCCGCTGCCTGGAAATTGGCTGTGTCCACAAAAGCCATGGCGCGCCGCATCATGGCGTGTCGTCGTGTCTCTCTCTATCCGTTGTCTGCCGCTCGCCTACCAGCAGCTCGCCGCGCTGAGTTCACCGGTGGCGATATCGATACCAGGATTGAGACCATCAAATCCTATTTTGTCGGCATCACCGGGGCATATGCACTGGATTGGGCGCTCGACCTGCTTGATCGCCCCATTCCACGCGAAGGCGGTGGGCCAGGGGTACAACTACCAAACGACCTGGTAGCCGAGCTATTTGTTGGCTACTGCATACGCCGTGCCCCAGATGTGCTCAAGGGTGTGGCCATCTGCCAGGATGCCAACCGCTGGCTATCAAGTCGAATCACCACTTTGCGCCAAGTGCAAAACGCCATCCCCGAACCCTTGGAGTCTCTGCGTACCAAAGAAGACCGCGAGCGCCTGGCCGTGAACTACGTTGAGCGGGTCATGAGGCTGTTTAATGCCACCACCGATTTTGGCGATCAGCAGGTACCGGCGCTCCGGCTGTGGAAGGTATGCAGCCAGCCACTTGCTGCCTGGGGGTTGCTGCCACGGTTGCCCAAGTTCAAAACAGCCGAGACCCGCGATGCCTTTATTGCCGCACACCTTGTGCGCTGGATTGACCCCAAGTGGTGGGCACGCAAACTGCGCAAGATATGGGAACAGTATGGTGAGCACTGCGCCATCCTACTGGGCCACGTTCGCCGGGGTGTGTCTGCCTATGTATCCAGCCAGGGGCTGCGGGCCTTCATCGAGCGCCAGCAGATGGCAGCAGCTTGGCTCAAGGACATGGAAGCCTATAACGCCCAGGAAGAGATCATCATCAGCCTGGAAGATGCAGTCAAAGCGTCCATCGCCAATCCCGAGAACCGCCGCCATGAACTGGTTGTGCGGGCACGGGGCTTTTCTGATGTGGCCGATGAAATGGGTTACGTAGGTCTGTTCTTTACCTGGACAGCGCCGAGTAAATATCACCCCTGGAAGACCATCAAAAAGTCACAGCCAAACCAGCCTGACCGCACCACCGAAAATCCCAAATATGACGGCTCATCGCCCCGCGATACCCAGCGCTATATTGGCAAGCTGTGGGAACGCTGCCGCTCAGCACTGGCTCGCAACATTTCCCAGGTTGGCGATCTCCCCCCAACTGAGGACCCCATAGAATATTTCGGTTTCAGAGTGGTTGAACCTCATCACGACGGGACACCACACTGGCACCTGCTGATCTGGGTCAAACCTGAACACCAGCACCGTTTGATCAGCATCCTGCAGCGTTATGCCCTCAGCCATGACAAAGGCGATCTGGTGCGCAAGCGCCACCCCGACAGCAAGCAGCCCTATAGCGATATCACTCCCCGCTTTGACTGGAAGGTGATGGACAAGGAGAAGGGCGGCGCCGTGGGCTATATCGTCAAGTACATCGCCAAGAATATCGACGGGTACCGGGTCGGCGACGAAGGCGATCTGGAAGCCGAGACGGCCGCCACCGAAGGCGCCCGCCGGGTGCGGGCCTGGGCCTCGCTCTGGGGCCTGCGCCAGTTCCAACCCTTGAAGGGCCCACCAGTCGGTATATGGCGCGAGCTACGCCGGCTGCCTGGCCGTTTGCAGGAAGCCAAAGGGATCGTTGTTGCGCCCTTGGCCAGCCCCATCATGGAAGAGTGCCGCCGATATGCAGATGCCGTGGACTGGAAGAACTTCACCCAGGCCATGGGCGGCCCTTGCTGCCGTCGTGATGCCCGGCCCTTGAGTATCTACCGCACCGCCTTTAGCGAACCTAACCAGTACGGCGAAGCCATGACAAAGCTCGTGGGCGTAAGGGCCTGTGATGGCATCACTCAGCCGACCCGCACCGGAGAGTGGGTACTGCGTAAATGTGGCTCACACGCCGCATCAGTGGCACAGGCTGGGGTGTCTGTCGGTGTGGGCGAGCGCAGCGAGTTAGTGGGTGTCGAGCGAAGCGAGGGTCTTTCCCCCCTTGGAGCTCTGGCAACAACTGTACGGGACGATCTCGAAGGATCTAAAGAGGATCTATTGAGAGGTGTAAATCTATTCCATTTGGGGCTGGATGCGGACGAGGTGTCCATGATCCGACGTGGTGCGATTGTGAGAGCGGTAGATAGATTCGTGTGCATCCGTAATGGCGAACTGAAAGTGACCGAACGGCACCCATTTTCATCACCAAACGAGCTATCACCGTATCAGATTGAAGCCGAAGCCAGACTACGAGAAGCAAAACGCCAGGCGGAGCTGGCGGATGTGCGGAACCTACTGGCTCAGTCTGGAGATCCAATGGCCTGGCTGGCTAGCATGACGGCCGCTGGCGCCGACGATGCCTTAGCGCTGCTGAATGATTTGGAAAACGGCAACACCGAGGGGACACATGCTCAGCTTGCCCGACTACGCGATTTAGTAGACTTGTGCACGTGGCCACTTCCCCCTATGGAAACGCGGAAACAACCACTATCCAATGCTAAATTTTTCGGGCTTTGTGATGATACATAATTGCTCTTCAAACTGACTTGGTCGTAATATCACCAGTTATCAGCCAATATCCACTAAAAGCCCTCGCCATACTTCTATATTGACTTCACTTGCTCCAAAAGGCACCCTTCTACACAATCCCACCTAGAGAAATGGTTTTCAAATGGCTACAGACTGGAGCAAGGCTGTCAGAGATGACATCAAGAAAATTCTAAGTGAATGTGTGAGTGGTGCATTAGTTAGAACCGATAAGAAAATAAAATCAGAAAAATCACATAAGCCTTTTCATTCAGCACTTTTGACCGATGCTATTGTCAAGGTTTCATCTTTTGAACGTTCGTTTTCAACATCATTTGGGCAAGGGCCTATCGAAAAAATTTCTGAAATAGTTGCAAAAGAAAATGGCTTCGAAGCGCAGAGACAAAAAATATCAATGGTCAATCTTCATCAAGGCGCTGTAGATGAGGTGGAGAGAATATGTGCTGCTTTAAGGCGTGGAAGTCAAATACCAAACTGGAAGCAAGAGATAACAAGTGTTACTTCATTTAATATGGGGAACGTTGTTGTTAGACGAGTTATAACTGATCTTTGGCTAAAAAAAGATGAGCAAGAGCATTTTATATCAATAAAAACTGTCACGCCGAATCTAGACCAATCAGAAATAGCAAAAAAAGACATGTTAATATTAAAGGCTGGAAATAGGGAGTGTAAAACTTATTTTGCTCTGTATTATAACCCAAATGGTTCTAAAAGGTCAGATTACAAACATTCATTCCCCATGAAATTGTTTGATATGCATAAAGACGAATGTGTTTTAATAGGTAAGGATTATTGGGACTTTTTAGGTGGTGCTGGTGCTTATGAATACCTTTTAGAAATATTTTCAGAGGTCGGAGAAGAAACTAAAGCAAGCCTTTTAGATTATTAAAAAAAACGGGCTTAAGCCCGTTTTTTTTGTAATTCTACTTTCTGCTTCAGCAGTTTCAACTTTCCATTAAAATCATTGCACCAATCTACGTCATTAGTATTATTATACCTAGAATATTTAAAACCAATATAAGAAACAGGCACTACGCCATTTAATAAGTTATTAATTAATGTACCTACAGCAAAACCAAGTCTAACTGGAACTGCATTACCAATTTGCTTATATTGTTGAATTAATGGGCCAGCTAGTTTCCAATCTGATGGAAAATCTTGAATTGCCATATATTCCTCAATGGACAGTGGGCGATTTTCTTCTGGATGAGCTAGGTCAGTGGCTGGCATAGCTGGATGAGTAACGAGTGTTGGTGCAGGCTTTTCCCAGCCCAATCTCCTCAAGAATCCAGTTTTTCCGCCACCAGAGTAAAATGATTTACCCATAGCTTCTTTTTGAAGATTTTCTGGCAAATTTCGCCAGTTTTGTCCAGGCCCCAACATCCTATAATACTTAAGCCTTTTCTCTGGAAAATTCAAATGATGATGTTCTTTAATGTTTTTAATGCAGTCTTTAACTACGTTCCATTTTGGTAAGCCATGCTCCACACATTCAGAATTTGTAGGTGTCAAAAATGGTGGTTTGTGTCCATCTCTGGAGCAAACTATTATTATCCTCTCGCGAATTTGTGCTGTACCAAAATTCGCTGAGTTATATAAGTTAAAGGAGTATCCATATCCAGAGTTCTCAAGTCTATTTATGATAAAATTGAGAGCCCCCCCCTTTAATTCATCTTCTGATAATTCAGGGAAACCACTACCTCTCATTTCATGAGGACGATGTTCCATAGGACATGATAGTAATCCCCTAACATTTTCAATAACTATATATTTTGGTCGAATTTCTAGAGCCAAGTCCAAATATTTTATAAAAACATTACCACGTTCATCATTAAATCCTTGGCGTTTACCCGCAGTGCTAAATGCTTGACAAGGTGGCCCACCCACAATCAAATCCACTTCTGAACTATCTATGCCAGCAGCATTTAAAATATCAGCAGCGCTATATTCATTAATATCTCCAAGAAGAGCTGTATCAGGTCTATTACATGATATGGTTTGTCTACAAAATCGGTCTATTTCACAAGCAAGCCTAATGTCAAACCCAGCTTTTTCAATGCCAAGATCTAGCCCCATTGCCCCAGAAAAAAAACTTAGAGCAATTGGTTTTTTATTTATATGAGAATCGATATTCAATGCAGGATGATCCTCAATAGTTTTATTAATTAACCGCTGCGTATAATTATTCATGCTATCTGCTTGAATTAGCCAAGTATTACCAATCATGCGAGCATCTAACTCGCCTTGACGACATAATGTTCTAACTCTCTGTTCACTGATGTTGAGCTGTAGCGCTGCGTCCTTCACAACTAAGTCGGTACTCATGAAATGTTTCCGCCTCGAAACAAAAGCAAGGTACCCAATATAGGGAATTTTACACTTATGTCAAGGCATTCGGGACATTGACTGATTTATGACAACGAACGTCGTTGTTTCCCAAATCGATGCAAGAAGGGGCGCATCATGCGCCCCTTCTTTATTGCCCCAGGTTGAGTTCCCGCTGCAGGATCTGCCGCCCATCGGGACTGAGCGAGTTGATAAGGCTCAAGGCCAGTTGGCTGGTTGTGCGCCCCGATGGGCTCAACGGATGGCTGTATGACATCTGGGATACCCAGCTATGGCCGCATTCCGCGTCCGTGCACTGGCAATACAGATCGGCGGTGTCACGGCTCAAACGGTGCGTCTTGGTGATGCGCCCCAACTCCCCACATTCCCGACAAAATACCCGCATGCTTCCCCCATTTCCGACGACATAACCGCCCGATTATACCCGCCAGCTGGGTTTTCACACAGTGGTAGCC
>NZ_JAACGC010000121.1:0-6196 GCF_029237385.1 Aeromonas sp. 1HA1 | reverse complement strand
GAACAGGGATTGCAGGCTGGAGCTCACTCTGGGAAGGCTGGCAAACACTGCAAAGTAAACTGGACGGCTTTATTGCCGCCAAAGAGATGATGGCTTCGGGGATCAAGATCTGATCAAGAGACAGGCTCAATGAAGCCGCTGCGTTGGATCAAGCGATCCGGTCCAATATGGAGGCGCTGGGTTATGGCGAGTGATTTTTTTACCACAACCATTGGGGAACAACTGACCTTACAAAGAGGCTTTGATATTACAAAGAAGGAGCAAATGGCAGGTGATGTGCCGGTTGTTTCATCTGGCGGGATATCCAGCTATCATAATTTGGCTAAAGCTACTGCCCCAGGCGTTGTATTAGGCCGAAAGGGTTCTCTTGGGACAGTGTATTTCCTGAAGGAAGATTATTGGCCCCACGATACAAGTTTGTGGGTTAAAGATTTCAAAGGGAATAACCCTCACTTTGTCTATTACTTTTTTAAAGGAATGGCTTCTGAACTTAAAAAGATGGATGTCGGCGCGGCAAATCCAGCTTTAAACAGAAACCATGTGCATCTTTTAAAAACAAAATGGCCGTCAATTTATATTCAAAACAAGATAGCTGAAATCGCATCATCACTCGATGACAAAATCACTCACAATCGCCAGATCAACCAGACTCTAGAGCAGATGGCGCAAGCGCTGTTTAAATCGTGGTTTGTGGACTTTGATCCCGTGGTCGATAACGCGCTGGATGCGGGCTTCTTCGAGCAGGATTTAGCCTTCCCTGACGAACTGCTGCGCCGTGCAGAGGCACGTAGAGCAGTGCGTGAACATGGTGACTTTAAGCCGCTGCCAGACGCTACCCGCCAACTGTTCCCCGCCGCCTTTGAGGAGTGCGCCGAGCCCTCTCTTGGCCTCGGTGGCTGGGTACCACAGGGCTGGAAATACCAGAATTTTGGACAACTCCTTTCTATGTCGATTGGTGGCGACTGGGGAAAAGATTCTCCTGATGAATCCCATTCTGTACAATCGAGAATTGTAAGGGGAACAGATATCCCTGATTTGATGAGTGGCCAATTAAGCAAAGCTCCGTTACGCTGGGTGGAACCTAAAAAACTAAAATTAAGACAAATTGAGGCCGGGGATATCATTATTGAAGTCTCTGGTGGTAGTCCGACTCAATCTACTGGGCGTTCCATTTTCATGTCAGATTTAATGCTGCAACGTTTAGGCGAAGTTGTTGAGCCTGCGAGCTTTTGTAGAAGATTTAAACCTAAATCTATTAATCATGGTTTGCTAGGTTTTCTTCATCTTCAGAAAATATATGCTGATGGGAAAATGTGGGAATACCAGAACCAAAGCACGGGGATCGCCAACTTTCAGACTAAATTCTTCCTTGAGGCGGAGCCTGTACTAATCCCATCTAATGATTTGTTAGATGAATTCTGCAAACGTGTAAAGCCATTGGTAGATAAAAGTCATAGCAATGAACAGATTGTTCTTACCAATCTCCGCGACACCCTGCTACCCAAACTGATCTCTGGCGAGTTGCGCCTCGATCATATTGAAGCTGAGCTTGCCAAGGTAGAGGTGGCCTAAACCGGTGGGTGGCGTAGCCATTGCTGCGCTGCCCTTTCGCCCTTGCCTTACGCCCAGCGTTAACGAACCCATTTTGAGCAAATAGAAGAAGCCATTGCCATGAGCCATATTTTCACGGAAGCAAAGCTGGAACAGGCCATTATCACCTTGCTGGGCCATCACCTTAACTCAGCTGGCCAGCCTTGTTACCCTCACTATGTCGGCAGCGATGTGCCACGCAAGGATAACAGTGAGGTGCTGATTGCTGATGACCTGCGCCTGTACCTTGCCCGCCAGTATCAGGCCGATGGCATTACCGAAGGTGAGATTGCGACCATTCTGCACCAGTTGCAGACCCTGCCCGCCAGTGACCTCTACCAGAGCAATAAAACCTTCTGCCACTGGCTCAGTAATGGCTTTTTGCTCAAGCGCGAAGACCGGGATCAGAAAGACCTCTATATCGAGTTGATGAACACCCACGCCTTGCCCAGCCAGCTGGCCAGTATGTTCGTGGGGCAAGAGGAGGTAACTGCCGAGGCCGACCACAATATCTATCGAGTGGTGAATCAGCTCGAGATCGAAGGCCAGACCCGCGATGGCGGGCTACAGACCCGCATCCCCGATGCCATCCTCTACGTCAATGGCCTGCCGCTGGTGGTGTTCGAGTTCAAATCGGCGGTGCGCGGTGAAGAAGCCACCACCTATGACGCCTGGCGCCAGCTCTGTGTGCGCTACCGGCGCGATATCCCCAAGCTGTTCGTCTATAACGCCCTGTGTATCGTCAGTGACGGGGTGAACAACAAGATGGGCAACCTGTTTGCCCCCTATGAGTTCTACTATGCATGGCGCAAGGTAACCGGTAACGAGTCTACCGAGCAGGAGGGTATCAACGGCCTCTACACCCTGATCCAGGGGCTGTTTCACCCGGTACGGCTGCTCGATGTGGTGAAGAACTTCGTTTTCTTCCCTGACACAGCCAAGAGTGAAACCAAGATCTGCTGCCGCTATCCGCAGTATTACGCGGCCCGCAAGCTCTACTACAACATCAAAAAAGAGCGCAAGCTGATAGCCGCCAATGGTGAAAACATCGGGGGTAGCGGTAAGGGGGGCACCTACTTTGGCGCCACCGGCTGTGGCAAGAGCTACACCATGCAGTTTTTGGCGCGCCTCTTGATGAAGAGCATCGACTTTGCCAGCCCGACCATCATCCTCATTACCGACCGCACCGATCTCGATGAGCAGCTATCCAAGCAGTTCTGCAGCGCCACCGCCTTTATCGGTGATGCGGTGATTGAGCCGGTCACCAGCCGTCAGGATCTGCGTGACAAGCTGGCTGGCCGTGCCAGTGGCGGGGTATTCCTCACCACCATTCACAAGTTCACCGAAGATATCCAAAAGCTCTCCGATCGCAGCAATATCATCTGTATCTCTGATGAGGCCCACCGCAGCCAGATCAACCTTGATTTGAAGCTCACCTTCGACCAGGAGAGGGGAACCATCAAAAAGACCTATGGCTTCGCCAAGTACCTGCATGACTCGCTGCCCAATGCCACCTATGTGGGCTTTACCGGTACGCCTATCGACGCCACGCTGGATGTGTTCGGCCCCACCATCGACAGCTACACCATGACCGAGTCAGTCAACGACCAGATCACGGTACGCATTGTCTATGAAGGCCGCGCCGCCAAGGTGGTACTTGATAACAGCAAGCTGGAAGAGATCGAGCAGTATTACCAGGAGTGCGAGGCGCAGGGGGCCAGCGAGCACCAGATTGAAGAGAGCAAGAAGACCACGGCCAGCATGAACTCGATCCTGGGCGACCCGGATCGCATCGAGGCGCTGGCCAAGGATTTTGCCAAGCATTACGAGCAACGGGTGGCGGAAGGCTCGACCGTCAAAGGCAAGGCGATGTTTGTCTGTGCCAGCCGGGAGATTGCCTATGCCTTCTATCAGAGCCTCAAACTGAAACGCCCCGAGTGGTTCGAGCCCAAACTGGCCATCGATGGCGTCACTCTCTCAGAGCAAGAGGCCAAGGAGCTGATACGCCTGCCCCAGGTCAATATGGTGATGACCCGTGGCCAGGATGATGACGCGGTAATGTATGAGCTGCTCGGTACCAAGGAATATCGCCGGGAGCTGGACAAGCAGTTCAAGAACCCCAAATCCAACTTCAAGGTCGCCATCGTGGTGGACATGTGGCTGACCGGCTTTGATGTGCCGGAGCTCGATACCATCTACATCGACAAGCCGCTGCAAAAGCACAACCTGATCCAGACCATCTCCCGGGTCAACCGCCGCTTTGAGGGCAAGGAGAAGGGGCTGGTGGTCGATTACATCGGGATCAAAAGCCGGATGAACATGGCACTGGCCATGTACTCGAAGGCGGATAAGTCCAACTTTGAAGATGTTCAGCAATCGCTGATCGAGGTGCGCAATCACCTGCATCTGCTTGGCCAGGTGTTCCATACCTTCGATAACCGTGATTACTTCTCTGGCACGCCGACCTTGCAGCTCGACTGCCTCAACCGCGCCGCCGAGTTTGCCCTGCAGACCAAGAAGATTGAGCTGCGCTTTATGGGCTTGGTTAAACGGCTCAAGGCCGCCTATGACGTGTGCGTGGGCAGTGAGGAGATTGGCCAGGAGGAGCGCGAGCTGATCCACTTCTATCTGGCGGTGCGCTCCATCGTCTACAAACTCACCAAGGGTGATGCGCCTGATACCGCACAGATGAACCAGAAGGTGCGGGAGATGATTGCAGAGGCCCTCAAGGCTGAGGGGGTGGAGGAGATATTCACCCTGGGTGAGGACAAGGCCGAGACCATCGATATCTTTGATGACGAGTACATGGACCGTATTGGCAAGATCAAGCTGCCCAACACCCGGATGCAACTGCTGCAAAAGATGCTGGCCAAGGCCATCAGCGATTTTCAAAAGGTGAACCAGCTGCAGGGGATTAACTTCTCCAAACGCTTCCAGGCACTGGTAGAACAGTACAACCAGCGTAAAGAGAACGACGTGCTCAACGGTGAAGAGTTCGATGCCTTCACCCAGCAGATGGCCGACATGATCTACGACATCAAGTCCGAGATGATGTCGTTCGCCGATATCGGCATCGACATGGAGGAGAAGGCGTTCCTCGATATCCTCGAGCACATGTGCGTGAAGTACGACTTCACCTATGACGAAGAGAAGATGCTGGAACTGGCCAAAGAGATGAAGGTGACGGTCGATAACAACGCCCAGTACCCTGACTGGAGCAACCGCGACGATATCAAGGCCAAGCTGAAGGTAGACCTGATCCTGCTGCTACACCGCTACGGCTTCCCGCCAGTGGCCAACGATGAGGTCTACAAGAGCGTGTTGGAGCAGGCGGAGAACTTCAAGAAGTACCACAAGGGATGATGTGCCGCGTTGGCACGAGTGTCAGTGGGTGGTGGTGTAGCCCTCTGCCATAAGGGCCGCCAAGCTAACGTGGAAGGAAATCGACAGCCATTCCTCAGACACTGGTCACAAGAAGCATCACGACCACGGAGTGGGCGACTTAATCGAGGAAGCTCAACAGCGGTGGCGGGATCTAGATTTAGAGCAATTCGAGACGGTATTTCGATTTCGCCTTGGCAACACTGAGCGAGTCTGGGGGTTCATCATTCAAGCGCATTTTCACATTGTGTGGTGGGATAGGGATCACAGCATCTACCCTACAAAGCAATCGTGACATCGGGCTGAAAGCACTGGGTTCCTGCCCCGTCATTTCGACGGGGTAGACCAGCTAACGATCCACTGCCCGCAGTTATTATTGACGCCCCTTGTGTCACGCCTTCCCCGACAGTGTCTGAGTAACCATGGCAGTAACCCCGCGCCTAACTCGGCAGCATCCTGGCATAGCCAGCGCCCTTACTGGCCGTAAACTCCGCGCTTAAACCGGCAAGGCGGTAACGACTCGCCACATTTGCGCAATTGCCCCTAAACTGAAGCGCTTCATCATTGCACTGGGTCTGTATCTGTCTTGGGCTGCGCTGCTCGGTAGGCTTCCATGATAGGAGCCCATGCTTCACCGGTAGGGATAGGATTTTTCTGGTAGAGAGCACCAAATCGCTCTGTGAACTCATCAATCCCATACTGCCGATTGAGTGGGACTTTCTTGTCATACCAATCGTCGGTCACTTCATGGGCCATACCACTCGCAACCAGAACGTCAGGCAGTGGATCAGGGCTTCTCAAAAACACCTCTACATATCCGCCAGGGGCAAGCCCCAACGCAACGTAGTTACGCTGTGCTATTCGCTCCCCTTTGAGGCGGTAACGCTGCGCCATCTGCTTCCCCAGATCTTTAGTAAGCGTCCGGCCACTACCGTCTGGTGAATGGAGGCAGTTGTGGACAAAGTAGTTCCCACTAAAAAGTAGTGGGAACCAAAAATGGTGTACACCAATAGCCGTACCAATAGCAGCCGTAAAGGCAGAGCCAATTACTCGCGAGAATTCAAACAGCGACTTGTCGATGCCGCCAACCAACCCGGTGTCTCCGTCTCAAAACTCGCACAGGAGCACGGGGTCAATGCCAACCTCTTGTTCAAATGGCGACGTGATGCCAAAGCCGAAGCCCCTGCGTTATATCCCATCGAACTGGTGTTGCCCCCTTCATCCA
>NZ_JAACGC010000120.1:0-6609 GCF_029237385.1 Aeromonas sp. 1HA1 | reverse complement strand
GACATGTATTGAATGTGATCGCAGACTGGCCGGTGAACCGGGTCAGTGAACTGCTGCCTTGGCGTGTTGCTCTACCTGCTGAATAGCCTGTCGCCCCTGTCAATACGGCCTTCGCTGGACGCTTACGATCTTTAGGCAAATCCAGCGTGATGCCGTACCGCTTTTTGTCGTGAAATGACACCCATTCGATCTCTACCTTGTCAGGTACCGGCTGGCCGTAAAAACTCCGGCCAGCTCCGACAAACCAGCGATAGCTCTTGTCTTTTAAAAGCCGCTCGCTCACGGCGGAGACTGTGCCACCGCTAGATTCATGCGTTCTCCCCCCCTCCCGAAAAAACAGGGCGCGGGTATGCCAGATTTCATCTGCATTGGACCCAACGCTGTAGCTCCAATCCATCTTGGTCGGACCGTTGTCATTGCATCCCACCAACCCCAGTAACAGTAATGGCAGTAATAACCAGCGCATCATCATTGCACTGGGTTTATATCAGTCTTAGGCTGCGCCGCACGATAAGCGTCCATTATCGGGGCCCAGGCCATACCACTGGGGGTGGGGTATTGCTTGTAGTCATCACCGTATGCTTTATCAAAATCGTCGAACCACTCTTTGTAGACTTTGGTGACAGGATTTTCCTTGTCTTGCGAGGTTTGAATTTCCTTAGCAATCCCCCTGGCCAGCAGGATATCAGGTGTCACTCTGACACTGGTTAAAAATGCTTCCACATAGCCGCCGCTAGCCATACCTAAGCCAATATTATCTCGGCGTACTTCACGCCACTCATCCCTTACCTTGATGCGATAAGGTTGTGCAATCATGCTTTCCAGCTCTGCTGGCAATACCAAGCTAATGCGATAGCGCTTTTTGTCATGAAATGAAATCCACTCTAGGTCCACCCGATCCGGAATTGGCCGCGTGGTGTGGCTCCCTTTTGAAATACTCCAGCGATAGTCTTTTTCTTTTAACCCTTCAGCCCCAAAAAATCCGGCGGAACCATTCGTCGAGGCATCAACCAACTTGGCCTGGCGATAAAAGAGTACCTCGGTCACCCATAGTTCATCTGAGTTGGAACCCACCATATGGCGCCAGTCCAACTGCTTGGGGCCGGTAGTGGCAGCCTGGCAGGCCGTGACGAACGGCAACAGCAGCAGTAAGAGAATCCAGCGCATGGAAGCCATCATTGCACTGGGTCTGTATCTGTCTTGGGCTGCGCCGCTCGGTAAGCGTCCATGACCGGAGCCCAGGCCATACCACTGGGAACTGGATAGAGTTGATAGGCTTTGCTGTAGTTTTCGTCAAAATCAGCCCAACGATTTTCAAACTGACTGGCGAGCGGGAAACGTTGATCATAGGGATCATCTGTGACCTCTTTGGCAATTCCCCTGGCCAGTAAGATATCAGGCTTCACTTTGGCGTTGGTTAAAAACGCTTCCACATAGCCGCCGGTGGCCATGCCTAAGCCAATGTTATCGCGGCGTACTTCACGCCACTCATCTCTCACCTTGATGCGATAAGGCTGCGCAATCATGCTTTCCAGCTCTGCGGGCAACGCCAGGCTAATCCGATAGCGCTTCTTGTCATGATATGAAACCCACTCCACTTCCACCCGATCGGGGGCGGGGTGAATATCACGACGGCCCTTGCCGATGCTCCAGCGGTAATCTTTCTCTTTTAACGATTTGGCGCTAACTGAGCGTAGAGCCCCATTGGTTGAGGCATCCACCAACTTGCCCTGACGATAAAAGAGCACCTCAGTCACCCATATCTGATCGGCATTGGTGCCCACCATATGGCGCCAATCCAGCTGTTTGGGGCCTGTGGGGGCTGCTTGGCAGGCTGCGACTAACGGCAACAGCAGCAATAATAGAATCCAGCGCATGGAAGCCATCATTGCACTGGGTCTGTATCTGTCTTGGGCTGCGCCGCTCGGTAAGCGTCCATGACCGGGGCCCAGGCCATACCACTGGGAACTGGATAGAGTTGATAAGCTTTGCTGTAGTTTTCGTCAAAATCAGCCCAACGATTTTCAAACTGACTGGCGAGCGGGAAACGTTGATCATAGGGGTCATCTGTGACCTCTTTGGCAATCCCCCTAGCCAGCAGGATATCAGGCTTCACTTTGGCATTGGTTAAAAACGCTTCCACATAGCCACCGGTGGCCATACCTAAGCCAATGTTATCTCGGCGTACTTCACGCCACTCATCCCTCACCTTGATGCGATAAGGTTGTGCAATCATGCTTTCCAGCTCTGCTGGCAACACCAAGCTAATCCGATAGCGTTTCTTGTCATGAAATGAAACCCACTCTACTTCAACTGTATCTGGAGCCGGGTGAATATCTCGGCGACCGGCAGTGATCAACCAGCGATAGTCCCTTTCACGAAGCGATTCTGTATCAACTCGGCTAGACGCTCCGTTGGTTGAGGCATCTACCAATTTGCCTTGACGATAAAAAAGGACTTCATTCACCCATATCTGATCAGCGTTGGACCCCACCATATGGCGCCAGTCCAGTTGTTTGGGGCCTGTGGGGGCAGCTTGGCAGGCTGCGACTAATGGCAACAGCAGCAATAAGAGAATCCAGCGCATTAATAACCTCCCTTTTTATTACCCGTCAGCTTGCGGATCTCTTTGTCACTAACCCTATTGGGCTTGTTAACTAGCCCGGTATCTGCGCTGTAGTGCACATAATCCTGTCGCAACTTTTGGTACACCTCGTCAGGTAAGCGACGAGCCAAGTTGATCACCTCTCCGCGCCGTTTGGCCACATCAACCCATAGCTCATCGAGTTTGGCCAGGTTCACAGTGGGGCATGAAAGAGCGCTGTCCATCCGCAATCCCTTATCCGTAGGATCCCATTTATCGAACGGCACACCGGCATCCCGCGCAGCTTCCACCATCATGTGCAACGGGATCCGTGAATACTCCCCCTCCACCACCCGGTGCAGCACCACATCGACGCTGATGTTTCTATGACCGCCAGATTGACTGCCCGTGATCGGGCCCAGCGACCTGGGGCGTACATTCAAATAACCAAGCTGAGTTGTATCAAGATGGCTAGCCAAGGACAAAACGCCTTTGCCCCAGCCTTGTCCAGCCTGCATTTTGGCATAGGCACTGGCATCCCGATATGCCTGGGCATCCGTTGGATGGATGTGCGGCAACTCATCGGAACTGAAGGTCCCAATCACACTATTTTCAGTGATCAGCGGTGACGCATAGTTGGGATCACGCAAACTCCAGCGGCTGTAATAGCCCCCACCGATATCGGAGTGGGCGCCGGGAATAATCACTTCGGTAAAATTATCCGCAATCGCGGTACCTGCGGCATCGTCGGTGATACGGGTCAAGTCAAAGTGATAGCGCCACTCATCGGCAGCAACGATATGCACCACCCGCTCGGCGCAGTCAGGAGCCAACGTCACATTACGTTTACCCCACAGATAGGAGCTGACCACGGTATCAAACAGCCCGACAAACTGGATCCGCACATCATCACGACTGGCCCAGTCAAAGCCCGCTTTCAAGGGAATATCAGGGTCAGCAGCCATGGCTTCCACCAGTGGGTGGTCCCCCTTTTGGTCGATACGGTTTACAAACTGGCGAGCGGCAGATGCGCCTCGGCTAAAGCCAAAGACATCGAACTCGACCTTATGAATGCACTCGATGGTGGGCAGTATGCTCTCAAGTTGTTCTTTTATTTCTGCAACAATCTGGGTACGACAAGCCTGTTCGACACGGGAGGCGCTGGAGGTCTTACCTTTATCAGCCCCCAGACCCACACCGGTGTCATCCTCACCTTGGGTTGTGCCTATCCCCTCAACATAAACCTTCACGATAAGAGACCGCTTACTTGGGGGGAGATACAAGTCATGAGCCTTGCCGATATTGGTGATGTCGTTCTTCTCACTGTTATTCAGACCATCAGGCAACGCCCCTTCAAAACACTGCTCCAGCAATATCTGCTGTTCTTCCGGGCTGCATTGCGCCAAGGCCTCCTCCAATGCGCTTTTCCCCCCCTTGTGCTTGAAGGTGTTGTTGGCGGTGCCATCAAAGAACACCCCGATACGCAGGATATTCAGCTGATAGCCCTTCACCTCAATCACATAGGAGTGCTTGGTGATAAAGCGCGGGGGCTGGGCTTTTCCTGCTTGATGCCCTTCCGGTAGCGGCTGCTCGGGGTCGGTGAGGCAAAGGTCGCCAGTGGTCACCTTGACGAGCTCACGCTTCATATCGCAGTGTCCGAAGAGCTTGTCGGTATAGGGGGGGACCTTGCTGGTCTCGCCTTCTTTTAGGGCTTCACGGGACTGGGCGGCTTTCAACCAAGGCTGGGTTTCCAGCTTGACCGTCACCGGACCGACCGCAAAGCCTTGTACCAGGGTTGGACCGTCTTTCAGGGTCACGGTTTGGGTTTTGCCTGCAGCGTCGGTCAAGGTGGCTTTTTGCCCCTTGAACGAGCGGTTCTGTTCATCCCGAACGTCTATCTCAATCCAGCAGTTACTTTGCTCACAGGGGATGCAGTGGGCACTGATAGCCATTACACGGCTCCTATCAATTCAGGGTGTTTGTTCAGCCAGTTCTTCACCTGAGCCAGTTCGTCGTTAGTCAGCATCAATGGCGCTCTGATGGCATCGAGCGCCATATTAGCCTGCAACGTGAGAGCGCCAGCCACAACGCCATCAAGGATGTCACCTTCTAACCCACCCTGATTGGCCTGCTTGAGGACTGTGGCAATTGCGGCTTCCGGATTGGGATGACGCGCCATCATATCCTCCATGCGCTGCCAGAAGTGGCGCGAGAGGATGTAGGCGTGACGGCTTTCGTCATACAGCGGTGCCAGGTGGTGAGGCAGGACGCGAAACCAGGGTGCTTGGCGGGGAGTAAATTCGGCATCAGGCGTACGTAGCCAAGCGCTGTCGTTAGCCCACAGGCTCAAGCAGGGGCCGAGCACATCATCGAGCTCCTGCTGACTCATGGTGTCGAGCATCTTGGGGAAAACCCGGTTATCGGCGTAGCGCAGCCACATCACCTCCCCTTCAAACGCCACCTCTATCAGGCTTTGCCAATGCTGCTGTACCACATCCATGGGGGCGCTGCTGACGACATAAAAGCCGCCAAGTTGCGGGTGAGCGGCAATAAACTCAGGAGTGGGAGACGGTAATAGCCAGGGGCCTTGCTCGGCTTGGTCTGCAAAGGCCGTACCGGCAAACAAGGGGGAGGCATGCTCTCCCCCCATGGCACAGAAACTCGCAACGGCAGTGGTATCCAATGTCGCATCGACGATGGCAAAAAGCTGGCCCGGTTGTTGGTTACGCCATTCTTGAAAGGTCATGCCTTACCTCCCTTGGCGAAGGGACAAGGCTTCACTAGTGCAGCCATGGACTCCATGCTCTTTTGAATCGAGAACGCCGGGATATTAGCCGGGGGTGCGGGGGGTACTTTCACCGCACCTGGCAAGCCGGGCATCTGACCCGCCCAACCAGAGCCGGAGCCAGGGCTACCCCCTGAGTTCATCTTGATGCTGGGACCGACCAGGGTGACACCACTGGGGTCAACTTTCAAAAAGCTGCCACCGACCTTGAGGGTTAACTCGGAGCCTGCTTCCAGCACAATCTTGTTACCGGCCTTGATGTGGACCTCTTGGCCCGCTTCAACCAGCAGTGACTGGGCCAGCTTCTGGTGCAGGGAAGCATCTACCGTGAGGGAGTAGTCAGCCTTGATGTGGTCGCGCTTCTCGCCTTCCACCGTCAGGTGGTCGTTGGCCTTGATGCGGGTGACGCGCTCATTGTCGATGTCGGTGTGCTGGTCATGCTTGATGTGCCAAGCAGCGTCGTTCTCTATCAGCACATTCAGGTCTTTCTGACCGTGGATGTAAATCTCTTCCTGACCCGCCTGGTCTTCGAAGCGCAGCTCGTTAAAACCTTCCCCCTGATGGGTCTCGGTGCGCAGCACGGTGCGGGTCTTGTTGGCTGGCAGCTCGTAAGGCGGTCGGTTGGTGGCGTGGAAGGTGCGACCGGTGACGATGGGCTGGTCGGGGTCTCCTTCCAGAAAGCTCACGATGACCTCATGGCCGATACGCGGGATGGCCATCATGCCGTACTGGCCACCGGCCCAGCCCTGACTCACCCGCACCCAGCAGGAGCTCTGGTCGTTGGAGCTACCGTAGCGGTCCCACGGGAATTGCAGTTTTACCCGACCGTGTTCGTCGCAGTAAATCTCCTCCCCCTCCGGGCCCACCACGCTGGCGATTTGCGGGCCATCCACCATCGGCTTATGGGGTGCCTCGGGGCTGCCGATGCGCGCCCGCCAGGTGGTGCTCGCTTTGACCACGCTAAATTCGTTGTGGTACACGGTCGGGCCACTGCCGCCCTCCTCCTCCAGCGCCTGCGGCTGTTCGCCGGTGTGGCGGATATGAACGATTTGCCAGTCGGTGTTGAGGCTGCCGTTCGGATGCTCGGTGAGTGAAAATGTCTGGCCCGGCAGCAGGGCTGCGCTGTTGGACTTGCCACTGCCGCTGACCGCGTCATTGCGCAGCGCATCGAGCCGGTGCTGGGCAAACGCCTTGCCACTGCCGTCCTGCTTGTAGCGGCCCGGATAGTCAAAATGCTGGT
>NZ_JAACGC010000119.1:0-6627 GCF_029237385.1 Aeromonas sp. 1HA1 | reverse complement strand
CAGGGCTCTGAGGGTAGAATTAGTCATGGCGTATCACCTCTGTTGATTGAGATTCTTCGCGGGAATCAATCAGCAGGATACGCCACCTCTTCTATCCCTCCGTACACCAGAAATGACCATAACTCCATCGGGAAAAACAGACATTAAGTAGTAAAATTACACACATCATAATGATTGCCACAGCTATCCCCTCTCGGGGCCGCTGTCCTGCCCTGGCCAGACTTTCCACGGCCAAACCTGAACTCCAACCATGAAGATGGGGCCCACAGGCCCCATTTTTTATTGCTTGTCTCCTGTGCCACTCTGTTGCGATGCGGGCACCGGCATCATATCGCCTTTCCCAGGGGCACAACCTCCGCTGCAACCAAGGGGAAATGGCAGGCTACCTGATGGGCCGTCCCGTCACAGATCTGCAGACTTGGCGCCGTATGGCGGCACAGCTCGGTGGCATAGGGACAACGCTGGTGAAAATGGCAACCGCTCGGCGGCGAGATGGGGGACGGCACATCGCCGGTCAGCAGGATGCGCTGGCTGCGCCGCCGTGGATCCGGCACCGGAATGGCCGAAATCAGCGCCTGGGTGTAGGGGTGACGTGGCGCCAGATAGAGCGCTTGAGCCTCCGCCAGTTCGACGATCCTGCCTAAATACATCACCGCAATCCGATCCGAGATGTGTTTGACCACCGACAGATCGTGAGCGATGAAGATGATGGAGAGGTTCATCTCCCGCTGCAGGCTGAGCAGCAGGTTGACGATCTGGGACTGCACCGAGACATCGAGCGCCGACACCGCCTCGTCGCACACCAGCAGCTTGGGCTTGAGGGCGATGGCACGGGCGATGCCGATGCGCTGGCGCTGACCACCGGAAAACTCGTGGGGATAGCGATCCACCGCGCTGCCTGGCAGGCCCACTTTTTCCAGCAACTCCTGCACCCAGACGCGGCGCTGCTCACCATTGCCCTTGCCGTGGATGATAAAGGGCTCCTCCAAAATCTGGCCCACGGTGTGGCGGCTGTTGAGGGATTCTGCAGGATCCTGAAACACCATCTGCATCTCCTGGCGCAGGGAGCGCATCTCCTTCGGGCTGAGCGCTGTGATATCACGCCCCTCGAAGGTGATGGTGCCCGCGGTCGGCTCGAACAGCTTGAGCAGGCTGCGCCCGAGGGTGGATTTGCCGCAACCCGATTCGCCCACCAGCCCCAGCGTCTCCCCCTGTTTCAGGTCGAAGCTGACGCCATCCACTGCGTGAACCGTATATTTCTTGCGCAAAAACCCGCCGCCCAGCCGGAAGTGCTGTTTCAGGTCCCTGACCGATAACAGGGTACTCATACGGTCAACTCCTTCCAGTAGTGACAGGCGACATGGTGACGCGAGTTTAGTTGTTCCACTGCCGGAATGGCACTGACACAGAGGTCGGTTGCGTGAGGGCAGCGGTTGGAGAAGCGGCAGCCAGCGGGCATTTCGTGCAGGGCTGGCACCTGCCCCTTGATGGTCTTGAGCAGGCTCTTGGGCTCATCCTCCAGGCGCGGGATCGAGCTCATCAAACCGTGGGTATAGGGGTGACGGGGATGGTCAAACAGTTCGAACACATCGGCCTGCTCCACCGCGCGGCCGGCGTACATCACCACCACTTCGTCGCACAGCTCCGCCACCACCCCCAGATCGTGGGTGATAAAGATGATGGCCATCCCGGTCTGGGCTTGCAGCTCTTTCATCAGTTCGAGGATCTGGGCCTGAATGGTGACATCCAGCGCCGTGGTCGGTTCGTCGCAGATAAGCAGGTCCGGCTCGCAGGAGAGCGCCATGGCGATCATCACCCGCTGGCGCATGCCGCCGGAGAGGTTGTGAGGGTAAACGGCAAAGCGCTGGGCAGGCTCAGGGATCCCCACCTTCTGCAGCATGGCGATGGCCGCGGCTTTGCGCTGGGCCTTGTCATACTCGGGGCGATGGAGGCGAAATACCTCCATCAGTTGCTCACCGACCGTCTGCACCGGGTTGAGGGCCGTCATCGGCTCCTGAAAGATCATCGAGATGCGGTTGCCGCGCACCTTGTACATCTGATCCGGCGCCAGCGTGAGCAGATCCTCCCCCTGAAAGCGGATAGAACCGGCCACCACCTGACCGTGGGGTTTGGGCAAGAGCCCCATGATGGCCAGTGAGGTGACGCTCTTGCCACAGCCGGACTCGCCGACGATCCCCAGCGTCTGGCCCGGTGCCACCTTGAAGCTGACCCCGTCGAGCACCTTGATCTTGCCGTCATCGACGGCAAACTCCACCTCGAGATCGCTTACCTCAAGAATCGAGGCCTGGTTCTGGCCGTCATCAACGGCGAACTCCCCCCCGTTATCCGGTACGTCAAGGATGGGGGCCTGGGTGTTGGGCATAACGGCTGCTCCCTTCTCTATGGCATCAATGACGTGCATGGGTCTGGTCTAGCAGGTTGATGGGCGCCAGCGCCTCCCCTGCCTCCTTGGCTTTCAAGGTCTCTTCCTTCACCTTGGGATCCAGCCAGAGCAGGCCGCCACTGCTGTGGGGATAGCCATCCATGGGCCAGTAGAGCAGATCCGGCGTGTTCTGGGTGGCGGGCACCTCGGGCAGCATCACATGACGCCAGCTGCTGGCCCGCACATAGTTGAGCTGCACCCCGGGGACGAAGATGGCGAGGTCATAGATACGCTGCTGGATCCGTTGTGAGAGCTTGGCCCGTTTGGCCATGTCGAATTCGACGTTGTAGGCATCGATCAGACCATCGAGCTCTTTGTCAGCCACGTTGAACAGGTTGTTGGTCTGCGGCTTGTTGGCGTTGTCCGAGTGGAAAAACTCCCAATATTGCGGATAGAGACCGCCGCCGCCCCAACCAAGCCAGGCCGCCTCGTGTTTCTTCTCCAGCATCACTTTGAAGCCGGTGGCACCATCCACCAGGTTAAGCTCCAGATCCAGACCCGCCTTCTTGGCCTCTTCCCTGAGCACGGTCAGTCGCTTGGAGTGCTCCTGACTGGTGTAGGTGAGCGCCAGCGTCAACCGCTCGCCCTTGTCATTTTGCAGGATGCCATCCGGCCCCGGCTTGTTGTAGCCGCCCTTGGCAAAGTATTCACGCGCCTTGCCGATGTCGTAAGCCCGCTCCGGCAGTGTGATGTCGGTGAACTCGCCAAAGCCCGAGCCGAAGGTGGTGGCTCTGTCGTAGTCGCCACGCAGCACGGTTTCGATCATCTTGTCGATGTTGAAGGCGTGCTGGATGCCGAGGCGCACATTCACGTCCGCCAGCTTGGGGTTAGCCACATTGAGATGAACCCCCTGACCGCCCTGTTTGGTGTCGGTCATGGCCATCACCTTCTGCACGTACCCCTTCTTGTATTCCGGGGTCACGGCTTTTTCATGCCACCAGTTGGGCAGGATCATCTCGAAGGTATCGAGTTCTCCTTTGAGGAAGTGACGAAATGCGATGTTGTGGTCGCGGATCACCTGCACCTTGATGGCGTCGATATTGAATCTGTGCTGGTTGTAGCGATCGTCTTTGGCCCACCAGTCCTGCTGCTTGCCGAAGGTGACAGACTTGCCCTTCTTCACGTCAGTCATCACATAGGGACCTGTCGTAGGCACCACGGCCCAGTTGTACTGCTTCACCCAGTTGGGGGTGAGCTTGTAGTAGTGCTTGGGCTGAGGGTACAGCTCGGTGGTGTTGAGCAGGTCCAGCTTGGCCTTGCGGTTGCCCGTTTTGACCATAATGGTGTGGTCATCGATCTTCTCTACCGCTACCACTTCGGTGGTGTAGTAGTTGTTGTACCAAGGGGCGCGGATTTCTTTTGAGCGCATCATCTCGTAGCCGAAGGTGTAGTCGTCGGCGGTGACCGGCTTGCCGTCGGACCATTTGGCCCGCGGATCCAGCTTGAAGTAGACGGTCTGATTGTCTGGCGCGATGGCCCAGTGGGTCGCCAGCGATGGGATGGGGTTGCCGGTGTTGGGGTGAAAGCTGATCAGCCGCAGCTGGTTATCCTGGATGAAGGAGCGGAACGAACCGTTGGAATCCGGCCCTACAGTGCGAAACGTCAGCGGAAAGCTGTCGATGAAGAGGTTGAGGCTGCCGCCCGGCAGCGCCTTGGAAGAGGCGAACACGGGGTCCGTGTCGTTGGTCTCCCACTTGAGATCAGCGGGCAGGCTGGCGGCCAATACCCATGATCCGTTCACCAGCAGAAAAAGTGCACCTATCCATTTGATTTTATTATTCATGTTTGACTTCCTGGTCTAGCCCCTGCACTGGGGTCTTGTCGATTTAAGGGTGAGTCACCCGGGGCCATGAGGGCGCCGTGGGTCACTGATAACGGGTAAATTTACGCGGGTCGAACGCCTCGCGGATCGCCTCGCCGATAAAGGAGACCATGATCAGCACCAGACTCACCGCCGCCACCACCGAACTGACGATCCAGATGGCATCCAGATTGTTGATCCCCTGCGAGAGCAGCTCGCCCCAGCTCGGGGTCGGTGGTGCCAACCCGAAGCCCAGATAGTCCAGCGCCGTCAGGATGGATATGTTGCCCACCACGGCGAACGGCGCCAGGGTAACGATCATCATCAGGGTATTGGGCAGAATGTGGTTGAAGATGATCCGCCCGGTGGTGGCCCCTTGCGCCCGCGCCGCCATCACATAGTCCCGTGCCCGCTCCTTGTAGGTGAGGGTGCGCATATACCAGGTGATCCCCATCCAGCCGAACAGCACGTTGATGCCGACAAACAGACCGAAGTTGGGCTTGGCCAGCGACACCAGGATCATGATGACGTAGAGAAACGGCACCTGGGACCAGATCTCGATGAAGCGTTGCAAGATGAGGTCAAAGCGGCCGCCGAGAAAGCCCATCAGACAGCCGATGGTGACCCCGATGGCGTAACTGGCCGCTAGCGCGATAAAGGCAAAGCCGATGGCGATGCGAAAGCCATAGACCAGCCGCGCCAGCACATCGCGGCCGCTGGTGTCGGTGCCGAGGAAGTGGCGTTCAGCCAGGCTGGGGGCGAAGGGCGGATAGGTATCTTGCTTGAAATCCTGCTCATAAGGGTTCCAGGGTACAGGCGGCAACAGCACCCAGTTGCCCTTGCCCTCCTCTGCAAATTTGGCCTTGAGCTGGCGATAGTTGGTCTCGTACTCGTAATCGAGCCCGAAGTGAGTACCGGGGATTACGTCACCATAAGTGGGGAAGTGGAGCTGACCCTGATAGCTCACAATCAGTGCCCGGCTGTTGACCAGCAGCTCCGCCAGCAGGGAGAGCACCACCAGGGTGGTAAAGATGACAAACGAGTAATAACCACGCTTTATCGACTTGAAACGCTTGAGTTTTTTTAAGGTAACCGGGTTGAGCTTCATGGTTATTCTCCAAACCGCACGCGGGGGTCAACAAAGGCAACACAGATATCGGAGACGATATTTCCAACCAGCATCAACATGGAGGTGATGGCCAAAATACCCATGACGGTGGGGTAATCCCGCTCGACGATCGCCTCATAACCGAGCAGCCCTATGCCGTCGATGTTGAAAATGGTCTCGATGAGAAAGGAGCCACCGAAGAAGACAGTGAGCACAGACCCTAAGTGACTGGCAATGGGGATCAGGCTGTTGCGCATGGCGTGGTCGGTGACCGCCTTGCGAAACGGTAGCCCCTTGGCCACAGCGGTACGCACGTAATCCGCCGACAGGTTCTCCATCAGGCTGTTCTTCATGGTCATGGTGAGGATGGCAAAATCCCCGATGGCGTAGGCGATGAGCGGCAACAGGGCGTGGGCAAAGACGGTACGTATCTGAGCCCAGCGGCTCTCCATGGCGTCGAAATCGTCCCCCGGAAAACCGCCCATGGGCAGCCATTCCAGATGGAAGGCGAAGACGGTGATGAGAAAGATACCCACCACGTAGGCGGGCAGGGCATAGGCCATGTAGATGAGCATGGAGCTGAGCGAATCGAAGCGGCTATTGTGCCTGAGGGCCTTGGCCACTCCGAGTGGTATGGATACCGCGTAGCTCAGCAGAAAGGTGGCCAACCCGAAGAAGGCGGTGACCGGTAGCCTGTCTTTGATGAGGCCCCACACCGGCTCGTAATAGCGGGTCGACTCCCCGAGATCCAGTACGGCCAGCTTCTGCAGCCACTCCCAATAGGCGATCAGCATCGGCTTGTCGAGGCCATAGAAGGCCTTGAGCTCCTCGATCTGTTCATCGGAGAGGGCCTGCGCACCCTTGCTGCCGCTGGATCGGCCAGATTCGTTCTGGGACACCTGCGCCTGCAACAACATGCGTTCAACCGGGCCGCCGGGCACGAAACGGGTGATGGTGAAGACGAGCAGGGTGATACCGAGAAACGTCGGGATGATCAAAAGCATCCGACGTAAGAAATACGACAGCATGGTGAAACCTCGTCCTTGTTGTTCTTGTATGGCTAGTCAATTCCGATGACCGGCCTGTCCTTCCTGGCATTACTCACTGGATAGGCTGTTATTGACAGACAATCCGCTGGGTCACTGTAAAAGCTGACTCTTATACACAAATATTGTGAACTGATTGGCACTTTTCCCGATTTCCAGGATCTGATCTCCTATGTGACTCCCGAACATGGTAACGATCATGCTAACTTTTGCTCTTCATCGTGCGGCC
>NZ_JAACGC010000118.1:0-6712 GCF_029237385.1 Aeromonas sp. 1HA1 | reverse complement strand
GATCTGTCCACTGACTATGGCCTAGCCGATACCCGCCGCCACCTCCTGGACAGGATGAGCAAGATAAAGCGTGGGCAGCATGCCCGTCCCATCGATGAGGAGGTGATGCTATGACAGTTGCTGACAACCATGCTCACCACCTTCTGACATTGACCACCGCGTCGGAGCGGGCCCGTTACCTGCTGGAGAAAAAATTCACCGTTGGGCTCGACATTGTCGATCTGACCCCCGTAGCTCGGGCATATGTCGGGGGGATCTCCACGCCCATCGTGGGTGCAACAGGTGAGACTGACGAACAGATTATCGCTCGGGCAAAAGCCTGGCTTCAAAAGGCGGTGGCATGAGCGACGCTATCAAGATCGCACGTCAAGCCCCCAAGCTGATCGAGGGGTTGCTGGCCGATATGTTTGCCGCCCGAGCTGATGACAATCGGGTCTGTATGGGCAGCTTGTATTCAGGCCCGCAACACATCCAAATACAGCTTGTGGCCACAAGTCGCCCGGATGCGCTGCTGGATGATGACAGCGGCGACGATGAGGACACGCCGGACCAACGGCGCAGCAGTCTGCACATGCACTGGCTGACCTACCGCGCGGAATACCTTGCTGTTGATGTTGACCCCGAGCTCCTAGCCCTGGGGGCAATCCGTTCTATCTACTGGCTAGCGCTCAGTCAGGGGGACACAGAACTTGCCATCGAGATTGGTAACTGGTGGGAAGAGTGCGCCCCACTGCATGGACTGGGCGAGGTAATCCGATGACCGAGAACACCCCGGATTTTTCAGCGTTGCACGCGGAGCTTGAGGCCGACATTGCCGCCTTGTCATTCATCGCCAAGGTAAAGCTGGAAGCCCTTCGTCAGTGCCAGCGCCAGCTCCTTGCATTGCGGGAGACTCGCCTGCCAGCACCAAAATTCGCCTTGTGCCGCCTGCTCTTTGAATGCAGATGGACGCGCAGCGACCGCATGAAAGCGTTGGATACCATTGCTCACCAGGAGCGCTATCTCGCCAACCTGCGTTGTGACGAGCCCCTTCCGTTCTGATGCGGGACTATTACACCGAGCTATTTGACGCCAAGCCCATACCACCCAGGCAGCCCGCTGCCTGGAAATTGGCTGTGTCCACAAAAGCCATGGCGCGCCGCATCATGGCGTGTCGTCGTGTCTCTCTCTATCCGTTGTCTGCCGCTCGCCTACCAGCAGCTCGCCGCGCTGAGTTCACCGGTGGCGATATCGATACCAGGATTGAGACCATCAAATCCTATTTTGTCGGCATCACCGGGGCATATGCACTGGATTGGGCGCTCGACCTACTGGACCGCCCCATTCCACGCGAAGGCAGTGGGCCAGGAGTACAACTACCAAACGACCTGATAGCCGAGCTATTTGTTGGTTACTGCGTACGCCGTGCCCCGGATGTGCTCAAGGGTGTGGCCATCTGCAAGGATGCCAACCGCTGGCTATCAAGTCGCATCACCACTTTGCGCCAAGTGCAAAACGCCATCCCCGAACCCTTGGAGTCTCTGCGTACCAAAGAAGACCGCGAGCGCCTGGCCGTAAACTACGTTGAGCGGGTTATGAGGCTGTTTAATGCCACCACCGATTTTGGCGATAAGCAGGTACCGGCGCTTCGGTTGTGGAAAGCTTGCTGCCAACCGCTTGCCGCCTGGGGGCTATTGCCTCGCCTGCCAAAGTTCAAAACCGCCGAGAGTCGGGACGCCTTTATCGCGGCTCACCTGGTGCGCTGGATTGACCCGAAATGGTGGGCCCGCAAGCTGCGCAAGATCTGGGAACAATACGGCGAGCACTGCGCCATCCTGCTGGGCCATGTGCGCAAAGGGGTCTCCGCCTATGTGTCCAGCCAGGGGCTACGCGCCTTTATTGAGCGCCAGCAGATGGCCGCCGCCTGGCTCAAGGACATGGAGGCCTATAACGCCGAGGACAACATCACGATCAGCCTGGCAGATGCGGTGAAAGCGTCGATCGCCAACCCCGAGAACCGCCGCCATGAACTGGTTGTGCGGGCCCGGGGCTTCTCCGATGTGGCCGATGATCTGGGCTATGTTGGCCTGTTCTTCACCTGGACGGCACCGAGCCGCTTCCACCCCTGGAAGACCGTCAAGGCCTCGCAAGCCAACAAGGCAGACAGCACCACCGAAAACCCCAAATATGACGGTTCATCACCCCGCGATACCCAGCGCTATATCGGCAAGCTGTGGGAACGCTGCCGCTCATCACTGGCACGTAACCTTTCCCAAGTTGGCGACCTCCCCCCCACTGAGGACCCCATAGAATATTTCGGTTTCCGAGTGGTTGAACCCCACCACGACGGGACACCGCACTGGCACCTGCTGATCTGGGTCAAACCTGAACACCAGCACCGTTTGATCAGCATCCTGCAGCGTTACGCCCTGAGCCATGACAAAGGCGATCTGGTGCGCAAGCGCCACCCCGACAGCAAGCAGCCCTATAGCGACATCACTCCCCGTTTTGACTGGAAGGTAATGGACAAGGATAAGGGCGGCGCTGTGGGCTATATCGTCAAATATATCGCCAAGAATATCGATGGGTACCGGGTCGGCGATGAAGGCGATCTGGAAGCAGAGACCGCCGCCACCGAAGGCGCCCGCCGGGTACGGGCCTGGGCCTCCCTCTGGGGGCTGCGCCAGTTCCAACCCCTGAAGGGCCCCCCGGTCGGAGTGTGGCGCGAACTGCGCCGGCTGCCTGGACGCCTGCAAGAGGCCAAGGGGATTATTGTCGCTCCCTTGGCCAACCCAGTGATGGAAGAGTGCCGCCGCTACGCCGACGCCGTGGATTGGAAGAACTTCACCATGGCCATGGGCGGCCCCTGCTGCCGTCGTGATGCCCGCCCCTTGAGTATCTACCGCACCGCCTTTAGCGAACCCAACCAGTACGGCGAAGCGATGACAAAGCTCGTGGGCGTAAGGGCCTGTGACGGCATCACTCAACCGACCCGCTCCGGTGAGTGGGTACTGCGTAAATGTGGCTCACACGCCGCATCTGGGGCACCGGCTGGGGTGTCTGTCTGTGTGGGCGAGCGCAGCGAGTTGAATGTTTGCGAGCAACGCGAGGGTCTTTCCCCCCTTGGAGCTCTGGCAATAACTGTACGCGGCGATCACCAAGGATCTAAAGAGGATCTCTTGAGCGATATAAATCTATTCCATTTGGGGCTGGATGCGGACGACGTGGCCATGATCCGGCGCGGCTCGATTGTGAGGGCGGGCGATAGGTTCGTGTGCATCCGGAATGGCGAGCTGAAAGTGACCGAACGGCATCCGTTCGAATCACCAAACGAGCCATCACCGTATCAAATTGAGGCCGAAGCCAGACGCCGGGAGGCAAAACGCCAGGCAGATCTCAAGGATGTGCGGGGCCTGTTGGCCGAGTCGGGAGATCCAGCGGCCTGGCTGGCCAGCATGACGGCCGCCGGCGCCGACGATGCCCTAGCGTTGCTGGAGGCCCTGGGGGATGGGGACGCAGAGGCAGCCCACACCCAGCTTGACCGGCTGCGCGATACTGTCGATCTGCGGACGTGGCCTCTGCCACCCATCGAGCGCAGCCAGGAGGCGATCAGTAATACCGAGTTCTTAAACCAAGCAACTAATCCCTCTAAATTAAAAGTGCTCGCCGCTATCTATTTGGACAGAACGGATATTGAAACTATATAAATATAATGACAACAGACAATTCCTGTCGCACCAACTTCAACTTTGTAGCAATGCTCCCACAGTTTTAGATTTTCACAATATATTTACCCTCTTTCCCTTGCATTACTCAATCAAATCCCACTAAGATAAAGGGGATGCAAGGGAGCTCTGCGCCATGAGTAAATTTAATATCCTTTTAGTGTTGCTAATTCCAGTTGTTGTCTTAGCAAATCCGAGTGACCAACTTCCTATTGGTACTTTTGAGCTTAACATTGGAGCTAGACCATCGGCCCCATATCCGGCTATGAATAACTACAATACGGATTTAACCGCACAGGGTTCTGGGTCAGCGTACCCAGTAACTGTGTCTAGGCATCACATTATACCGTTCAACGTATTGCGAAGCTTTTACAATAGACTTGCAGAGCGCAACAGGTTTTCTAATTTAGGGGGATTCTTTACCACGTACTCAGATAATCTACGCTTTTATGCAAGTGGAAATAATATAGATTGTGGAACTCTTGGTAATGACCTCGTCGATGCAGGAAACTTAGCTCTTGCTCATCGATATGCGCTTGCAAGACCTGGAGGTAATGCAATGGCACCAGGGTTTGACACATTCGAACAATTCTATACATGGCTCCCTGGAAATTTATTCATTGGTCCGAATGAGCGCTCTGATGATCCGGGAGAGGGTTTCGAAAGCAATGCCCATGTGGTAGTTGGTGCAGCATATTTTGATATTCTGTCCAGAACTTACCAAAACATGGTACGCTTTAACAATGGAGACGACTCTCCAAATTTGTTAAACGCAATATCTGTCGATTTAACCAGAATTGCACAACGAAGAAGTGTATTTTCTTTAAATAGTCAGGACTGGGTATATATACACGGAAAGTATCAACTGAGAGACCATGGAATAAATAAAGGAGAAAATATAAAATCCTCTAGAGAAACTAAAAAATCAAGTGATGATATATGTGTAGATATGTCACCAAATCTACTAGAAAAAATTGTATCAATACTCTGATAACTAAATAGCTTTTCAATAATTATTAGAACTGCAACAAAGAGGTATATATGTCCATTAATAGAATACTGTTCAGCATTATAGCTTTGCTCATCATGTCATCTTCAGCATCAGCCGTACCATTCGATCATGATTATACTGTGCATGGGAAAGTAATTGGCGTAGTGGCAACACAGTCAGGTGATACCATATGTTATGTAGCCGTTAAAGATCCCAATAATGACTACTATTCTGGCCGCTACCATGCATTAACCGATATTAATCAGTGTCAGACTGCACGAATGGCATATGCCTTAGGGTTAGAGGCAAAGCTCTGGGGGAAAGTTGCAGAGGGCAATCACAGTAATAAAGCCGTCGCTGTTGAACTATATTCTGGTGACGCAAAATGGTGGAACTAATAGATACATCTATTATTTACACAGATACATTTCAATCTTACTACTTGTCTTTAACACCAAGAGTTATACAAATTTAATTTATTAACCCTACACTTATCAAAAAGAGAGGTTACCATGTCCATCATTAAGCACTTTCATAGCGCCGTAATTTTATCTCTAATGTCATTCTCTGTTTTAGCTGTGCCTTTTTATTATGATTATACTATAGAAGGTAAAGTGGTTGGCGTAGTATCAAACCAAAGCGCCACTACTCCATGTTATGTTGCTGTCAAAGACATTAATAACAGTTCGCGTTCAGGATATTACCATGCGATGTCAGACCTAAATAAATGTCAGACAGCACGCATGGCGTATGCTTTAGGGTTGGACACGAAACTATGGGCAAAAATCGCACCTGGAACTAACAGTAATGATGTTATCGCTATTGAACTACATTCTGGGGAAGTAAAATGGTGGAATTAATGATTACAATGCAAAATCAGTAGGAGATATGATGAAAAACTTCAAATTCTTTTTCCTCACTTTATTGGCAATCTCTAACTCAATCTTTGCCAACCCTCCGAGTTTCGTATATCGAGTAGATTCTCGTAGTTATGAGGAAATTTTCAGAGATGGGTTTCATGCTTGGGGCCGAAATTATAATATTGTAGCACATGTGAATGGTGCGACGTGTTCAACACAGGATGGCTCTACGAGTGGTTTCATCTCTACAGCTGCAGACTTTGCATCAGCTAGAGCTATAGCTGATGAGCATTTACGGCAAGGTAGAAATGCCTTTTTATATACAATTAGGGCAGACCATACGTTTTATAGTGGACCAGCATCAATCGATTACCTTCAGCAATATAACCCTCTATCACCACTATCTATTATGTCACTTGAAATGGCTCGCAGAGCCGATGAGTGGGATGCTATCGATGTCATCCCACCTGAGAATATTAGAGAAGTGATTGAGTATAGGGTGCAAGGTGGGCAAAACGAATACACAAATTCAAGATATCTTAATGTAAACACCACAGGGAATCCAGAACCATATACTGAACACCTAGAGGAAGTGTTGCAGTTTTATAATTTCCCGATTAGATTGCAAAATGGCTTAACAGCTAGACTGTCTTCATGCTTTGCAAGTTGTTTAGGTTCATCATCCTCATCGATGGTGAAAAAAAATAACAATGCAGAGTGTGTAGATGAACCTGAAGGTGTCATTAATTTCACAGCTTCAATTGTAAGCTCTGTTTTTTAAAATACTATCACCCCTTATTGGATGACAGTATTTCCAATTACATTACTAGGGGCATTATTTCGCCCCTAGCTCTTTGAGTATTAGTTGCTGCCCTTCAGGTGATAGAGACTTGCTCAGGTTCAAAATAAGCTGCTGTGTGGTGCGCCCCGATGGGCTCAACGGATGACTGTATGACATTTGGGACACCCAGCTGTGGCCACATTCTGCGTCCGTGCACTGACAATATAAATCCGAGGTATCACGGCTTAGACGGTGCGTCTTGGTGATGCGCCCCAACTCCCCACATTCCCGACAAAATACCCGCATGCTTCCCCCATTTCCGACGACATAACCGCCCGATTATACCCGCCAGCTGGGTTTTCACACAGTGGTAGCC
>NZ_JAACGC010000117.1:0-6856 GCF_029237385.1 Aeromonas sp. 1HA1 | reverse complement strand
GATTGGCGAGGCCGATACCCTGGAAAAGCTCGAAGCCCTGCTGCCATGGAACGTCCCGCTGGAGCCGATTGCAAAAAAAGTGGCGCAATACGGTAAAGGCAAGTAGGTCGATTTAACGGCGCTTACGTTATTTTAAGCTCAGGATTATATGTAGTTTTCTTTCAAAAAAATGAGAAATGCCTCTCTTTTTAGGTATTACCCATAAAGTTTTTAAGTTTTTTATCAAAAATATTTAATAAGAATTATTCGCTGATTGGCTAATGGCGCGAAATGGTTAGAAAAACTAATCATAAAGTTGGTGGTGATGCGTTGTTTTATAACGATTTTCCGCATCGTATGAGAATTTCCATTCCCATAATCCTGAACGTTGATGTGGTAATAATTATTGAAATAAAAGCATTTTTTCATAAAAAAGGGGCCTGTGT
Source organism: Aeromonas sp. 1HA1 (assembly GCF_029237385.1). Classification (NCBI taxonomy): domain Bacteria; kingdom Pseudomonadati; phylum Pseudomonadota; class Gammaproteobacteria; order Aeromonadales; family Aeromonadaceae; genus Aeromonas; species Aeromonas sp. 1HA1. The sequence goes on along the minus strand of NZ_JAACGC010000117.1, from coordinate 6,431 downwards.
GGCCCCTTTGCTTTGCGCTGATCAGATGCGGAACATGCCGACCTGATTGCTCAGTTCACCTGAAATATTTTTCAGTTGCTCAGACAGATGGCGAGAGCTGTCGGCGTCTACCGCCAGTTCGTCCGAGACATCCTTGACTGCCTGGATGTTGCGGCTGACCTCGTCGGTCACGGCGCGTTGCTCCTCGGCGGCACTGGAGATCTGGGTGGCCATGTCGGAGATCTGGTTGATGGAGGCGGTGATCTGCTCCAGCGCCTGAGTCGCATCGTTCGCATCTTCTACGCTGTTCTGGGCCAGCAGCTGGCCTTCGTGCATGGTGCTGACCGCGCCCTGGGTGTTGCGTTGCAGTGTCTCTATCATGCTGCGGATCTCGACGGTGGAGCTGTGGGTACGCTGTGACAGCACCCGCACCTCGTCGGCCACCACGGCAAAGCCACGGCCCTGTTCGCCGGCCCGTGCCGCCTCGATGGCGGCGTTCAGCGCCAGCAGGTTGGTCTGCTCGGCTATGCCTTGAATGGTGGAGAGTATGGTGTTGATCTCCTGCGCGTTCTTCTCCAGTTCCTGAATGATGCCGGAAGCCTGTTTGACCTGGGTGGCGAGATCCGTGATGGAACGCTGGTTGCGGGCGATGACCTGCTTGCCATGATCACAGCTGCCGGCGGAGCTGCGGGCCGCATCTGCGGTCTGCTCTGCGTTGCTGGCCACTTCCACTGCGGTGGCGGACATCTCGTGCACTGCGGTGGCGATCTGGGAGATCTCGTTCTGTTGACGTGCCAGACCCTGGCTGGATTTCTCCGCCATGTTGTGAGAGGAGTTGGCCTGCTGGTTCAGCTGGCTGGAAGAGTTGGAGATATCCTGCACCATCACGTGGATGCGATCGATGAAGGTGTTGAGGTGCTTGGCTACAATCCCCACCTCATCTTCACGCTCGATCTTGACACGACGAGTCAGGTCACCGTTGCCGCGAGAGAGGTCGGCGATGGCCTCCCCCAGAGTTTTAAGCGGGGCCAGGGAGCTGTTGATGGCCACATAGGAGAAGCCGGCCACGATGAGAATGGTCAGCAGGCCTTGCAGCAGGGCGGAGGTGACCATGCGTGACACGGACTGATAAGCAACCGCCTCATCCACCACTATGCCGAAATACCAGTTGGTATTGGGGATCTCGGTCAGGTCGAACACGCTTGGCTTACCGCTGATCTCCATCTCGGAGATGGTGTTGTCATGGGCCAGCTCGTTGACCTTGGCGGCAGTCAGAAGAGGGGAGAGGGAGGTGGCCTGTTTGAGGGTCAGCCCCTTGTCCGGGTGAGCAATGATGGTGCCATTACTGTCCATCAGGAGGGCGTAGGTACCCTCCGAGCTGATGGCCAGTACATCGCGTATCAGCGCATCGATGGAGACGTCACCGGCGATCACCCCCTGGGTATTGCCGCGGGTGAAGGGCTCGGCGATGGTGATGATGAGCTGACCCGTGGTGATGTCAGCATAGGGGGCTGTCACCACCATCTTGCCTGCCGCGATGGCATCCCTGTACCAGGGACGTTGACGGGGGTCATAGCCGGCCGGCAAATTGGTCGGCCTGCTCTGGATCATCTTGCCATCTTTCGTGCCCACATAGATGAGATTGAAATTGCCGGCGTTCATGGCCTGGGCCAGATGGCTGACAGGTTCATCTTCCTTGGTGAAGGCATCCTTGGTGGCGGTGACTATGCTCATCCGGGCGTCCAGCCAGCGGGAGATGCCTTTCACATTGGCAGCCGAGCTGTCGTTGATAAAACTCCAGATCAGTCGTTGGGTTTCGTTTCTCAGTTGGGTGGTGTTGTACCAGACCTGCAGGCCTGTGATGACCAGGATAATGACCCCGATGGCGAGGACAAGCTTGTTCTTGATGGATAAGTTCATATTTACATCCTTGTGAGCGTCAGTCTGCGATGTGTTGTTTTATTGTTATGAGCAAACTGTTATCGGCCAAAGTAGAACTTTTTGTATCCCGGTACGTGCGATAAATGTATAGCCTAAGTCAGCGTTTATCGGTCACCTGCCGAAATAAGGCGTCCGATCAGGCTGGCGGAAGGAAGCGATCTGGCCGGTTGGTAAATATCCCGTCCACCCCCATGGCGACCAGTGCAGCAAGATCGGCAGTATGATCGACCGTATAGACCAGTACCTTTAATCCCCGTCGATGGGCATCCATGACCAGTGCTGCGTCGACAAAGTCCACGTCGCAGTTGAGCGACCAGGCTCCGAGCTCGGCAGCAAACTCGGCCAGGGTGAACGGAATCGTGGCAGTCAGTGCCCCAAGCCGGATCTCGGGTCGCAAGGCGGCAAAACGAGCCAGTTCCGGGTGGTGGAAGGAGGAGACGACCCAGTGCGCTGGCGTGAAGCCCAGCTGTGCCTCGGCGCGGCGGGTCAGCACGGCCACCTCGTCGGCTGTTTGCGCTCCTTTCAGCTCGATATGCAGCTCGGCGCGACCGGCAATTGCTTCCATCACCTGCCACAGGGTAGGGATAGGCTCTCCTTCTCCTGCATCAAGTCCTGCCAGATAGGCACGGGATTGCGCCGTCAGCACGCCGCCACCGTTCGTGCAACGATCCAGTCGCCGGTCGTGAAATACCCACAGCTCGCCGTCAGCCTGCTGTACGTCTATCTCTATGGCCTGGGCTCCCAGTGCCAGTGCCAGCCGAATGGCCTTGAGGGTATTTTCCGGCGCCAGCCCGCTGGCTCCGCGATGGGCGATGATCTGCATGATATGGCTCCTGTTGCACCCTGCTCAGGCGCGGCTCAGTCGAATGTCGATCTGCTGGTGCGGCAGCCCCAGCCCCTGTTGTTGCAGCTTCTCCAGCACCAGCGAGTGCACCTCGTGAGTGATGGGCATGCGGTGATCCATGCTGTTCACATAGATCCGGATCTCGTAGATCAGCGCCGAGTCGGTAAATTCGATCAGAAATACCTCGGGGGAGGGGGTCTCCAGCACCAGGGTGGAGGCCCGGATCGACTCTTCCAGAATGGTCTGTATTCGCCTTGGCTCCTGGGTCAGGCCGATGCGGATGCGCAGCCGTACCCGGGTGATGGCATCGGACAGGGACCAGTTGATGAACTGCTCCGTGATGAACGCCTTGTTGGGGACGATGATCTCCTTGCGATCCCAATCCACTATGGTGGTTGCGCGGGTCTTGATCTTGGTCACTGTGCCGGTCAGCTCGCGGATGGTGACGGTATCGCCGAGCCGGATCGGTTTCTCGAACAGAATGATGAGACCGGAGACGAAGTTGGCGAAGATCTCCTGCAGGCCGAAACCGAGGCCAAGAGAGAGTGCCGCTACCATCCACTGCGCCTTGGACCAGTCGATGCCGAGGATGGAGAAGCCGCTCAGCGCCCCCACCACCAACACTATGTATTTGGTGACAGTGGTGATGGCAAAGCCGGTGCCGGGGGAGAGGCTCAGGTGCTGGAGCAGGGTCAGCTCCATCAGGCCCGGCAGGTTGCGGGCCGTGACCACGGTCAGGATGAAGGTAAATGCGGTCAGCATCAGATCCTGCAAGGTGATGGCGGAAAGTTGCTCTATGCCGCCAATCTTGTTGGTGACCTGCCACACCTCGATGCTGCGCAGGAAGCTGAACGCCGAGTTGAGTTCGGACCACTGCACCACCACCAGCATGGTGAAGCCCAGCATCAGCAGGGTGCGCACCAGCCCCAGCGACTGGGCACTGATGGTCTCGAGATCCAGCTCGGTATCTTCCACCACGTCAGGGATCTCCGAGCTGAGATCGTCGTGGCCCTCTTCCCGGCCACGCTGGGCCACTATCTCTGCGCGCTTGATCTTGGCCCGTTCGAAAGCGAGACGGCGGCGCTGGATCAACATCCAGCGGTGCGCCAGATAGTAGATGAGCAGGCAGCCCAGCCCCATCAGCAGGCTCAGCTCCAGCTGGCGCAGCAGAATGCGCGAGGTGTAGAAATAGCCGAGCAGAGAGCCTATCACCGCCAGCAGCGGGGCCATCATCAGGCTGTTCCAGATGAAATGGTGCAGCAGGTGGGGCTTGCTCATGTCGGCTTGGCCCCAGGTTAGCGGTAGCCGCTCCCGGTTGAGACGGGCGAAGAACAGCAGCAGCCAGAGGGCGCCGAGGATGAAGGCCATCCGGCCGAGGGAGTCGTAGAAGGCGTGATCCTGATAGCTGTTGGCCATCCCCTGCACGAAGAAGCTCGGGATGATCACCAGCAGCAGGGTGCGAAACTGGCCCCACACCTTCTGTACTCGCTCCTTCTGCCAGCGAAAATGCAGGATCAGGATCCCCTTCTCGAGCGTCAGGTGACGTGCCATCAAGAGTGCCAGCAGCAGGAACCAGATCTCGCCGAGGCCGCGGGCCACCGCCACTGCGAACGGATATTGCCAGGCGTCGTCGAGCAGGCCGCGCACCATCAGCACCATAGCGGGCAGCGGCAGGGAGGCAAGCAGGGAGCGCATCAGCAGCCGGCTGGTCAGGCTGAACTTGTCCTGGGTCACCTTGCCGATGCGTGGCGCTATGTGCTGGCTGAATTGGGTCAGATGGCGGGCCAGCTTGAACCAGCACCATGCCAGCACCAGGATGCCGATACCGGCGAAGGTGAGGGTGATGGGGTGGTTATCGGCAATGGCCTGGGGCAGTTGCAACCAGTTGACCGGGTTGAGGGCGAGGCCGAGGGCTGCCGGTACCCCGAGTAGCACGGCCGGGGTGAGCGGGCGCACATCCGGCATCCAGAACAGGTGGCTGGCGCTGAGATCGCGGATCTCGTCGATCTTGCTGTTCTGGCGACTGTAGAGCAGCTTGAGTCGGGTCAGCTCCTGGATCAGGCTGTCGGAGGCGTCGTTGAGGCGGGTCAGTAACTGCCGCCTGGCCTTGAGCAGGTTGTCGAGCACGGCCTGCTGGGATCGGTCGAGGGCCATGTCACCGGTGGCCATCAGTTGCTCGCGCATCTGGCGCGGATCCTTGAGTGCGTCCTGCTCTGTCTCGTACTGGTACTTGGCCATGCGCGCGTTGACGATGGCGGATTCCAGCTTGTCGAGCGGGAAGTAGGCCGGCAGATCGGAGAGCTTGCTGCGCAGGTTCTCGCCGTAGGCATTGCTGATCTGCAGCCACTCCATCTGCTCGCGCACCGAGTTGGCCAGATCGTTCAGGGCCGAGAGGTTCTTGTCGACGGCCCTTTGATCGTCCTGTACCCGCTCTATCTGATCTTCCAGCGCGCCGAGCTGGATGGAGAGCGCCTGGTTCTGCTGTTGCTGTTCCAGCAGCAGCGGCATGTCGGAGGTGAGCTGCTTGCGCATCCGCTCGCTCTCCGCCAGCGCCTGCTCCGTTTTCTCGCGCCGCAGCTGGTTTTGCTGGTTGAGCAGGCTGGTCTGCCACTCATCCTCGTCCGTGATGGCGAGGTTGAGATCCTGCAACTTCAGCTTGCCGAGATCGTTGCGTTGCTGGGCAGAGAGCTGCTCCAGCTCCAGCATCTGGATCCGGTCTGACAGGCTCTGCTCCTTGAGGTGGGTGACCAGCTGCTTGGCCTCCTGCTGGCGGTCCGATTCACTGCTGAAGCTGAGCCGATCGAGCAGGGTGCGAGTCTGCTGCAACTGTTTGCGCAGCTCGTCGACCCGCAGGTGATACTCCTGGCCCGTGCTCTCCAGCTGGTTGAGGCTGTCCATCACAGCCTGGCGCTCCTTGCGCAGGTTGAGCTGGCGGTTGCTGCTCAGGCCGATGGCCTGGCGCAGCGCCTCCTCCTTCAGGGAGGAGAGCTGCGGGCGGGGCTGGGGCTGATAGTTGTGCAGGCGCTCCTTGAGGCGGGCCGACTCCTTGGGGTAGTCGATGAGGATCTGCTGATAGGCCTTGCCCTGCTCGCGATAGCGCTGGGCTTCCCGGGCAAATTGCAGCGCCTGCTGATAACTTTCCCGCAGCTTCTGGTTTTCTGGGGTGTCTGTTTTGGGCACGCTCTGCAGCAGCTCCTCCACCTCGGTGATAGCGTCATTGGCCTGAGCGAATACGGGGAAGAGGCAGAGGGAGATCAGCAGCAGGGAGAGCAGGCGTTGCAACATGGCGCACGTTTCCGTTCATGAGAGGTCGCCCTAGCCTAAAGCAGGGGCTGAGGCGGGTAAAGTTTTCCATATTAATGATTTGTAACATAAATAACGGGCGATCCGGACCATGTTTGGCTATTATTTCGGCCGTTTTTCCCTCCTTCGAGTATCTCATGTCTGCAGTCGATCTGGGCACAGCGCCCCTTTCCCGCCTGCTTTGGCGCTACGTCACACCGACCGTGGCCGCCATGCTGGTCACCGGCATCTATGTCACCATAGATGGTCGCCCCGGTTTGCCAAGCCTTCAATCGATGACGGTGAGTTAGGTTGAGATTGCAGCCATAGATCCGGACTGTGATCGAGGCTACTGCCTCTGTCCCTGATGGAATTCGCTGACTGG
>NZ_JAACGC010000116.1:0-7022 GCF_029237385.1 Aeromonas sp. 1HA1 | reverse complement strand
GCCGCACGATGAAGAGCAAAAGTTAGCATGATCGTTACCATGTTCGGGAGTCACATAGGAGATCAGATCCTGGAAATCGGGAAAAGTGCCAATCAGTTCACAATATTTGTGTATAAGAGTCAGGCGCCAAAGGTAAGCAGTTAGCCAAGCATTACGGATTGACTAAAATTGAAGGAAACATATGTCATTAATCAATTGGGATGAATATTTTGCGAAAGCAAAATGGGACGAAATACACAATAAATCCCCTTTTCTTAGCAATAGAAGATTACCCTCATTGGTTTTAGAAAATGAGGGCATTGCTTATCTTTCTTCACTTGACTTGGATTGTCATATTACTGATGTAAATTTTTTATTAAGGATGATGAAAGAAATTAAGTCGTCGTTTCATGAGCACCTAGGGAGAAAAGAATATTTTAAAGCAGCTGTTGCAGAGGCAGACTTTTATATGCTGCAACAGCTTCTGTCTAATCAAGGCGAGGGAAGCTTAACCTCACTTGAAGATGAGGATGAATAACCCATCATTTAAGCCACATAGGTTTAATTAGCCGTAAGGCGTGATCGGACATTCGCGTAAATCCATTCCCCCGCTATAACGGCTATCCATATTTCCCCTCTGACAAATGCCGCTGACTCACGGAAATACCGGAACAGCGGCATCTCGATCGTCCGATTACGCTTCGCTAATCGAACCTACATGGGACGGTAATATGTGGGATATGCAGGTTGGCGCGGGTCTGCCAATCCGACACGATCGCCATAATCATAATCACCACAAATAAAAGAGCCGCCCTTATGGGCGGCTCTTGGTATCAGCGATGGATGGCTGAATCGTCTTGTTACCGAATCGTCTTTTTACTGAATCGTTATTGGGCCTTGGGCGGTTCAACAACAGCGGTGGCCGCCGGTTGGTCATTTTCCTTGATCCAGGCATCCAGCAGGGTGTAGCCCACCGCCAGCCCGTAGGTTCGATTAGCCGTAAGGCGTAATCGGACGTTCGCGTAAATGGGTTCTCCCGCGATAACGACCACTCTCATTTCCGCTCTGGCAGGTGCCGCTGACTCACAAAGACAACCGGGATAACGGCCTCTCGATCGTCCGATTACGCTTCGCTAATCGAACCTACATGGGACGGTAATATGTGGTGAATGCAGGTGGGTGCGGATCAGCCAATCTGACGCCATCGCCATCAATCACGATCGTCAAAAACCAAAGAGCCGCCCGATGGGCGGCTCTTGGTATCAGCGATGGATGGCTGAATCATCTTGTTACTGAATCGTCACTCGGCCTTGGGCGGTTCAACAACAGCGGCGGCCGCCGGTTGGTCATTTTCCTTGATCCAGGCATCCAGCAGGGTGTAGCCCACCGCCAGCACCACAGGGCCGATAAACAGACCAATGATCCCCATCGCCAGCAGGCCGCCGATAACCCCCACCAGAATAAGGATCAGCGGCAAATTGGCGCCACGCTTGATCAGGAAGGGGCGCAGGAAGTTGTCCATGGTGCCCGCAATCAGTGACCACACCAGCAGGAAGGTGCCCCAGGTGGTGTCGCCGCTCCAGTAGAGATAACCGACACAGGAGATCAGCACCGGGAAGGGGCCAATCTGGGCGACGATCAGCAGGAACATCACCACCACCAGCACCATGGCATAGGGGATGCCGGCAATCAGCAGGCCGATCCCGGCTACCGAAGATTGCACCAGGGCGGTGACCACCACCCCCATGGCCACGGCGCGGATCGCCTGGGAAGCGAGCACTGTGGCATTGTCACCGCGCTCCCCCGCCAGCCGGTGGGCGAAGCGGCGGATCCCGTCAGCTGCCTTCTCACCCGAGTGGTAGAGCACACCGCAGATACCGACCGTCAGCAGGAAATGGACGAACAGCAGCCCCAGATTGCCAGCCTGAGAGGCGAACCAGCGGGCGGTCTGGCCAAAATAGGGAGCCAGCTTGGCAAACAGCACCTGACCACCACTCGCCAGAATTTGCTGCCAGAACTCATAGAGCTTGTCGCCCACCAGCGGGATCTGTTGCAGCCAGAGCAGCTCCGGTGGCGGTGAGTGACTGATACTGGTGCCCAGCTCGATCAGCATGGGCGCCTTCTCTGTCACATTGGCCAGCGTCATGAAGAGCGGAATAACGAACATCAGCAGCAGCACCAGCGTCATGAACATGGCCGCCAGCGTCCGTTTGCCCCACAGCAGCCGCTGCATCATCAACATCAACGGCCAGGTGGCGATGGTGATCATGGTGGCCCACACCAGTGCGGGCAGGAAGGGGCGCAGCACCAAGAAGCACGAGATGATGAGGATGCTGAGAAACAGCACCCCCAGGGTTATCTTGGCCAAATCCACTTTTTTCATATTCATAACAATCCCTTGTCGGGGCCTGAGCCCTTGGGTAGCGAGTCGGAGTTCATGAGTGAGAGTATCCACCAGAGGCCGGCGCTCAACCAGAGCCCCAGGCAACAATAGAGTAGCCACTGGCCTAGCAGGATGAGCCAGGAGCTGGTCAGCCAGCATGGCAGTGCCCACAGCAAGGCCCCAAGGGGCAGGCTGCCGAGCAGGGTGATCGCCAGGGTGTGCCAGGTTTTTCGCCGCTCTCGCGGCAAGGGTAGTCGCATGCCCAGGGTCAGACCCAGGCTGAACATGGCCAGGCCTGCCAGTGCCGAGGATTGGCTCCACCAGGTGGCCAGTGCGCAGATGAGGGTGAGCCCGCCCCAGATCCATGGCCGGGCAGCCATGCCGGACAAACCGGGACTGATCGTCAGCATCAGGGCGCCCAGCACCAATCCCGCCGCCACATCCGACAGGAAGTGGACGCCGAGCCAGACCCGGGCCAACCCGGTCAGGGTTGCCAGCAGCAGGGCCAGCACGGCGCCGCGCCAGGGGTTGGCGGGCCAGCACCACCTGAACAGCAGGCCCCAGAACAGTAGCGCCGAGGCGGCGTGACCGCTCGGCATGCCAAAGCCCTGGGCGCTCCCTTGTGTCAGTGCGGGATCGAGATGGAAGGGTCTGGGCCAGCCGAGGCCCTCTTTGGCGACCTGGATCAGCAGGGTAAGGGTCAGCATGGCCAGCAACAGCTGACGCAGACGGGACCAGCCCAGCCACGGCAGCAGCAAAGGTAGCAGGGCAAGCTGAAAGGCGGCTGAACCAAACAGATTGCTGGCATCAAGCCAGGGCGCCCTTGCCCCGATCCACTCCTGCCAGCGTTGTATCAGCGGGAGTTCCGCCCGGTGCAGTGCATTGCCTTCGCCGCTGAAATCTGGCAGCCACAGAACTGGGCTGTCGGGGATGTCAGCCAGTTGGGGGGCCAGCCAGTCGAGCTGCGTCGGAAAGCGGCGCTGCCCATCAGGCAGCCGGGATGGCTCTATCAGCCTGGCGTTGAGGATTTCGCCACCCAGGTTGGGGGCTTGCAGCAGGGAGACGAAGCCAGAGCCAGTCTGCGCCCGGATGGGTTCCAGCGTCTGGCAGGCAAACAGGGCGGCGCGCTGCCATGGTCCCAGCTCGGCGATGATCTGGCCTCGCAGACCTGTCTCTTCAAACAATTCGCGCAGCGCCGCCTGCCGGGGCGTCTCCCCTGCATCTATGTAACCGCCGGTCAGGCTGTAGCGGGAGGAGATCCTGTCCTGCACCAGCAGCAGCTGTTGCTGATATTTGATCACGCAGACGGCAGCCGTGGGAGTGGCCAAGACAGGCAGTGTCAGCAGCAGGGCGCAGAGCAGTAAAAAACAGGAGCGGAGCATGGTGCCTGAGCGTTGGGGGACTATGAGCGCAAGGGTCACAGAAATCAGATAGTGGGGCAATGGTTTCCTGCGTGGGTCCACCGGCTGGCGGGTTGGGCACTGGCCTTGCCTGCGCACAAGGATTGCCCTGTGGTGAGGCAGTCCCTAGTATTGGCAGCTATGTTATTTTCATGCAGCAAACCTTGGGACCTTCCATGAAACAGTTTGGTTTTTTTCTGGGCATCGCCATCGGCGTCATTCTGATACTGTTCGGCAGCATCGTCATCTTCCAGGCCCTGCCCGCAGCCCTGGACGTGCTGGAGATGCCGAGCCGCATCCCGTTCGTGCGCGAGGTCTACACCTGGCTGATGACCAGCGCGAGCGGCCTCACCAGCCAGCTGGAGCAGAATTTCCTGGAGGCGTTCCAGACGGTCCTCAAGCTGATACTGCTGATCACCTTCATGTGGGTCTGCGTCAAGCTGGTCAACATGGGCGTGCTGATCATCCGCGCCGGGGTGGATCTCATCCGCACCGCCATAGAGCACAGCGAAGGCTCCCAGACCAAGAAGTCCGATCACGACCGCGACTTCCAGTAAGCAGGCGATGTGATGAAGCAGGCCACCCCGGGGTGGCCTGCTTGCATTGTGCCTTTACTCGATCCGCGGCAGGTTATCTGCTGGCAGGGGCTGCACCACATCCTGATAGCGGGCGATCAGCTGTTTGAAGGCCTCCCCCTTTCTGACCTTGTCGAGCGCCTCTTGCAGGCGGGCGACCTGTTGTTTGTCAGCCGCCGGGTTGAAGGCAAAGCAGTTGTCCTGCTCCGCCAGAATCGCGACGGTGACAAAATTTTCGCTGGGAAAACCCATTTCTTTTGCCTGATGGCGCAACATCACCTCGTTGCCCGCCACCAGATCGGTACGGGCCATGATGAGCTGGCGTACCACCTGATCCATCCGCTCCACCGCCATCAGGTTGGCGGGGCTGATACCCCGGTTGAGCAGCAGTTGCTCTCCTACATCTGCTTGCATGACGCCGATCTGCAACTTGGCGAGATCGGCTTTGCTGCTGACGCTGGGCGCATCCGTCTTGCGGCCAACCAGCGCTACCCGCGAGTGGCTGATGGGGCAGACCCAGAGGAAGTGGGGGGCCCGCTCTTTGGTGTGGGCCGTGGTAAACAGCACGGCCTCTTTCTGCTGGGTCAGCAGATACCAGCCACGGGCCCAGGGCAGAAAGTGGATCGGTTGCTCCGGCTCACCCATTTCCAGCCACATCAGGCGCAGCAGCTCGACTGCCAGGCCAGTGGGCTGGCCATTTTTATCCTGACCATTGATCGGCATATTTTGCTCGGAATAGTAGATAAGTGCCGGAGCCGGGAGTGCGATAAACAGAACGAGAGAGGCGAGGACAAAGAGCAGATGGCGCATGATGCACTCCTTGTGCAGGTTGGTTACCTAACAGTCTATGTGGCCTTTGTCACAAGTTCATGGCCCGGTGGCGGGATAAAACAACAGGCCACCTTGCGGTGGCCTGTCGGTTTATTTAAGCAGGGCTTCCATCTCGGCTTCTGCCTTGGCCCGGGCTTTGGCTTCCGCCGCGCTGGCCGCATCGGCGATACTTTCGCCTGCCGTATGGGATGCCGCGCTGGCGCTGCTGACGGCCTGCTTGGCAGGAGCTGCAACGGTCTTGGTCGCTTCTTGCGTCACGGTCGCGGCAGCGCTGCTGGCGGTCTGCTTGGCGGGGGTGGCAACGGCCTTGGCCGCTTCTTGCGTCACGGTCGCGGTAGTGCTGCTGACAGTCTGCTTGGCAGGAGTAGCAACGGCCTTGGTCACTTCTTGCGTCACGGTCGCGGTAGTGCTGCTGACAGTCTGCTTGGCAGGCGTGGTAACGGCGGCTGTGGCACTCTTGGCTGCGTTGTTGACGCCATTGGTCGCGGCCTGAGTGGCCTCTTCGGCAAGCTTGCTGGTGGTGCCACTGATCACTGTGCTCAGGGCGTTGCCAAGGGAGAAGGGGGCGGCGCCGGTCAGGGCATTGGCCGTCGGGATGACCTGACTGTCCGGGTTCTGCCAGCCCTGCATGGCCGTTGGCCAAAGCGGGGCTGTGCCCGCCAGGTTTTCGCCAAAGGCCTGGGTGGTGCCATCCCCTTTTTGCAGCAACACAGACAGCTGGTTAGTTTGCGAGTTCCACACCATGCCCGCCTGCTTGGCAACGTCCGGTACGGGGGCGTAGCGGGAGACCACGTAGAACAGCGGGCCCTCCTGCTGCAGCTCGTTGGCTGTCTTGAGCAACTGCATGGTGCTGTCGTAATTGGGGCCCAGAATGTCGGTCATCCGATCCTTGATCAGGGGCTGTTCAAACAGATTGACCTCGTTCGGGTCAAAACCGACCAGCGGCTTGAGCAGGGCCCACATCAGTTGACTGGTAGGGCTCATCATCAAGAGGGGGGCGACGCAGGCGGACAGCGTCAGGCTCAGGCAGGCAGCCTGAAGCAATGGCATGATACGCATTGGGATAATATCCAAATAACGATTTGATAGATAAGGTTATATGTTGTCTGGAAACGACAAATTCACCGGAAGTTTGCGCGTGGCAGCGAGAGCCTGCCCGCAGGCGCTGGCAGGCTACCATATTGGCTCCACAATGCCAGCAGGCAGTATGATGGCCAGTCAAGTAAACCCCGGGAGTGGTCGATCCATCGAGAGTGCCCCACAACAAAACAGGATCTACCCATGAGAAAAATATTGCTCTGCCTGCTGGCCTCCTGCTGGTGGATGTCGGCTTTGGCCGCCACCCACACCACTATCGCAGGGGAGAGAGCGAGCCCCAAGCTGGTGCTGCCGCTGGGGTCGTTGCCGGAGCGGGTCTGTTGGTATCAGGATCAGAAATATTCCCTGGGTGCCCGGATTAAACAGGGCGATAGCTGGCGGGAGTGCAGCCCGCAGAACGCGCAGGAGAGCAACGGGCCTCTGGCCTGGCGGGAACCTGAAAGGGCGTCGAATGTTGCCGATAACGCGGCCAGGAGCAGCACCATTACCGTGGGCCAGTGAGGCTTTTCTTGATCCAGCTAAAGACATGGACGTGACCTCTATCGCATAATGCGGCTCTTTTCCTCTCTTGGCTGGAACCTAAGAAATGGCTCGTCGCTCTTCCAATGCACAACGTCGTCGCAGTAGCTGGTGGTACAAACGCTTGTTGGCAAGGGAGCGGGAAGAGCGCGAAGCACGTTCCGTCCGGGATTGATAACGTATTGAAAAACGGAGCCTCGGGCTCCGTTTTGTATTTATCACCGCAGATGGAACTCG
>NZ_JAACGC010000115.1:0-7147 GCF_029237385.1 Aeromonas sp. 1HA1 | reverse complement strand
GTGTTGCTGCGGGAGTGGAATTCTACTCAACCGCCTTCTCGAGTCAAGCCTTATTTTCAAGGGCTTTTCGAGGCACCGACTGGCTTAACTGCGTTGCCGCTTGCCCTGTCGATGTGGCGCATTATAGAGAGATTGATCGCGTTGGCAAGGGCCGCGATGCAATAAAACTGCAAAAATCGGCACTTATTTAGTTATTCATAACCAACCACAGCTTTTATACAAACTTATCCACAGAAATGCCGTAAAACGGTACGTTTAGCCTCATGAGTGGCCCGCGTTTAGCCGCTGGAAGTGCCTCCTCGCATACCGATTCCCCCGCTCATCTACCTATATAAAGAAGCGATCATGCCAGGCCCGCTTCTTTCACCCATGCTGCGATCAACGCCGCGGCCGGGAGGTCATGGCATCCCGACACATTCTGCCCCGCCCACAATGGCGAGAAGCCATGGTCGCCAGCCTTCTCCGCCGCAGCGCGCAGTGGTACCAGCGCACCACTGGCATGGGGGAAGCCAGGGGCCGATAGCGAAAGCGGGACCAGCTCCCGCATCAGCCGATTGATAATTCCCCTTGCCGGACGACCACTGTACAAGTTGGTCAGGGCCGTGTGCTGGCCCTGAGTCGACTGAATAGCCGCGCGATGCAGGGCAGAGGTTGTCGCCTCATGACAGCAAAGGAAGGCAGTTCCCATCTGGACAGCGCTGGCCCCCAACGCCAGGGCGGCCCTGATCCCCTTGCCATCAACTATGCCACCGGCGGCGATGACGGGCAGATCCACTGCGGCCACTATCTGTGGCAGCAAGGTAAAGGTGCCTTGCTGCAAGGCGAGATCCTCATTGAGGAAGTGGCCGCGATGGCCGCCCGCCTCCAGACCCTGCGCTATTATGGCATCGGCACCATGGCGCGCCAACCACTGCGCTTCTGCTACTGTGGTCGCACTGGCAAACACTTTTGCCCCCATAGCTTTCACCCGGGCCAACAGGCTCGGCTCGGGCAGGCCGAAATGGAAACTGACCACAGCGGGGTTGAACTCGGCCAGGATGGCGGCATGCTCGGTGTTGAACGGGGCGCGACTGGGCGTCGTCACCGTGGCCTCGGCATTCACCCCGAACTCGGCGTAGTAAGGTGCCAGGGTCTGCTGCCAACCGGTGAGAGCGATCGGATCCGGCTCAGTTTGCCGATGGCAGAAGAAGTTGATGTTGAACGGCCCCAGACCACTGGCGGCAAACCGTGCCAATTCATTCGCCAGTTCGGTCGGGCTGAGCATGGCAGCCGGCAAGGAGCCCAGACAACCCGCTCCTGTGACGGTCAGCGCCAGTGCACTGTTTTGCACACCCGCCATGGGGGCCTGAATGATGGGATAACGCAATCCCAGATCGGCGAACAGGCTCATAACCCGGCCACCCGCTCAGGAGACGAAAGGACGTCGGCTACAACCTGGCTGCGCGCCAGCGCTATGGCGCCATCGATGGCACCGCGGGCCTGCGGACTGTTCTGCCAGCAAGTCGATCCCAGCATGCTGGCCACCAGCTGCACTATGTGGCCCGTGTCCGCCTCGGCCAGCTCGCTCAGTGTGTGGTAGCCCAGCTGTTCAAGCCGCCCGATGACGGTGGGACCGACCCCTTTCACCCCAAGCAGCAAGCTTCGTTCCTGTGCCGAGAACTGTTTCATGTCAGTCATTGACCAGACTCCTTTCCGATGACGGTATGTGTTCATCAGGCCCACAAGGAACCTGATGAAGAGAAAAAGTGATCAGCGCACGCTGCGCAGCAAGAAATCCGGCTGACCGCAGGAGCGCAGTTCACGCTTTTGCATCTCGTCGGAACAGGTGACGGCATCCGTCCCCGCCTTGTTGATGCAGAGGTAAACCTCCCGCAAGAAGCGACCACAGTCGGCGCAAGCCACCGTGATGTTATCGGGGGCCAGCCAATCGTTGGCGCTCGCCAGATCGGCCTTGAGCTGGAAGAGGCTCTTGCGCAGGGGATCTGTCGGCGACTGATAAACGGCCGGGATCTTCACCTTCTGACGCAAGTCGCTGGCCAGCTGATGGTACTGCGGCTGGTCGAGGCCGGAGCAGGTGCCGTGCTTCTCCCACTCATGGCGATAGAGGAAACGGCTGGGATAGAGCCCGGCAAACTGCTGCTCCATGTCGGGATCCAGCCGCTCGCGGGAACAGCTGCTCGGGTAGCCACGCTGATACTGGGGCCAGAGGCCGTGCAGCACGAATCCCAGCTGGCGGGAACATTGGTCCCGATCGGCCGGCTTGACGGCGCAATGCTCCGGCGACCAGGAGAACGCCAGGGCATAATAGTCAAACTCGCCCGCCTCCCCCTTGGCCTGCACGGCAGAAGAGAACAAGGGGGAGAAAAGCAGGGTGCCGAGCAGGACAACAATCTTCTTCATCTTGGGTATCCAGCGTTATATCAAAAGAGTACCAGGCGGGCCACACGGCCCGTTCGGCAGAAATCATGCTCCCATAATTTGCGCGTCGGGAACACCCCGACAAAATACGTGCACGACCCCAAGGGTCAGACCAGTCAGGGGTTCCCCCTCCCCGCCCACAGGCGTAAGCTGACCCACCGGCAGGCCTGTGGCCTCGCCTTTTTTCCCATCCCGACTTCATCTTCAACAGGATGTAACATGATCCGCAAGAATCCTTCCGGCCACCTGCCGGTCATCGACGAATCAGCCTATATCGACAAGACTGCCATCATCTGTGGCAAGGTGATCATCAAGGAAAATGTGTTTGTCGGCCCCTATGCGGTGATCCGCGCCGACGAGGTGGATGCCAACGGCGAGATGGAACCCATCGTCATCGGCGCCAACTCCAACATTCAGGACGGGGTGGTGATCCACTCCAAGTCCGGTGCCGCCGTCACCATAGGCGAGTACACTTCCATCGCCCATCGCTCAATCGTGCACGGCCCGTGCGAAGTCGGTAACCGGGTCTTCATCGGCTTCAACAGCGTACTGTTCAACTGCCACATAGGTGAAGGTTCAGTGGTACGCCACAACTCGGTGGTGGATGGTTGCGATCTGCCGCCCGGCTTCTATGTGCCCTCCACCACCCGCATCAACCAGCAGAGCGATCTGGCCGAGATCCCCAGAGTCACAGTGGATGCCACCGAGTTCTCCGAGGACGTAGCCCACACCAATATCGATCTGGTCAAAGGGTACAAGGCACTCTCGAACGAGTTCTGATCCGTTTCTTTATTATCAGACAACCAAACGGGCGCCGAAGCGCCCGTTGCTATTTCTATCTCTGCTTATATCTGTACGGATCAGGAGCACTTCTTCAGGCTGATATGCCAGTTGGCGCCCGACTGCACCTGATGCTTGGCGGCGAAGCTATCCATATTGAGGGCAACCGACACCTGCAGCAGGCTGTTGAGGTAGATCAGCGGCTGGCCTTCTGCTACATCGCCAAAGCTGCTGACATAGGGCGCCTTGCCGTCGAACTTGACCGCATCCCCTTCGCTGATCTTGATGCAGGCGCTGTCTCCCTTGTTGATCCCCGCCTGGGTCAGCAGGGCATCATCGATATTGGTCCAGACATTGCCGTACTGCACATCGAGGATCGGGATGGTGCCCTTGAGGGTGCCATCCTTGTCAGCAACTGCTGGCTGATAGGGGATCTTCACCACTTCGGCGGGCAGTTTGGGGCCAACCTGCTCGTAGCTGATGGCACCGGAGGCAAGCCGTGCACCTGTGTAGGCATACACATCGCGGCCATGGAAGGTATAGGACTTCTCGGAGCCCTTGAGGCGATTGAGTTTCTCATCGATCTGGCGCACCGCCTCGATGCCAAAGTGCTCGGCCACCAGCGTCAAGGTGCCGTTATCCGGGGTGACGATGTAGTGGCCGCTCTTGGTCTTAAGCACCACCGAGTGGCGGTCGGTGCCCACGCCAGGATCCACCACGCTGACAAACACAGTGCCTTTGGGCCAATACTGCAAGGTCTGGTAGAGACGGTAAGAGGCTTCCCAAATGTTGTAGGCCGGGATCTCGTGGGTCAAGTCATAGAGCGGCAAGTTGCGATCCACTCCGAAGGCGACTCCCTTCATAGCCGATACGGCGCCATCTTTGAGACCGAAATCGGTCTGGATCACCAGCGCTTCGTTGGCGGCGGCAATGCCGCTGGCCAGCATGAGGGCGAGCGCGATGGCGCGGGGAGCGGTGCGAATATCCATATCTGAACTCCTGAATCATCTGAGGATAGCGAAACGGCATCTACCATTTGGACATCTAGACTGCCATCTGTGGATTTTTTTGCAAGGGGTTTGCATCAAAGTGAGATGTGACGCGCAGAAAA
This sequence comes from Aeromonas sp. 1HA1, assembly GCF_029237385.1. NCBI lineage: Bacteria > Pseudomonadati > Pseudomonadota > Gammaproteobacteria > Aeromonadales > Aeromonadaceae > Aeromonas > Aeromonas sp. 1HA1. The sequence continues at coordinate 2,838 of NZ_JAACGC010000115.1, read as the reverse complement.
TGTGCTCGCCCAACGGCAACGGCGGAAGTATCAAGGGCAGAATGAGAACAGGTTTACAACACAGGAGTTCAGCATCATGGCACAGCCACACCCGCTGGCGGTGTCCCATCTGCCCAAAGGGCTACGCTTTGCCACCGTACTGCCGATCCTGCGTGAATGAATGCACCATCTGGATGCCAAAGGCGTGTTACTGGCCGATTGATGGGTAAACCGATTAAATCGCAGCCCGCTCGAAACGACTGCGTGATACTCCCCAGGCCAACCCCAGGCTGATCAGAATGCTACCGGCGGCGAGCAGATCCACCGCAGCCCGCAGGCCGACACTGTCACTCACCCAGCCCAGCAGCACAGGCACCCAGTTCGCCACATAGGCAATCACATAGAAGAGCGACACCAGCCGAGCATGGCTGGAACTGGGGGCGATGCAATTGACCAGGGTCGCGCTGCCAACAAACACAGCGCCTTGAGCATAACCGGCCACCAGCAGCCCAAGCCCCGCCAGCCAGAGCGACTGGACGTGCACGGCGCCGATAAATAACAGCACGCAAAGTACCAGCGCCAGGCAACCGCTCTGCAGGGTATGGCGAGCATCGAGGCGGCGGGCCCAGAGCTGGCAAAGGCCGGAGAGCACCATATAAGCCGCGATCAGATAACCGAACAGGCCGAGATCCCGCATCCCCAGCAATTGGCTCACCACCATAGAAATGGGGCTCTACGCCTCTCGCGACTATCTGGCCCGCAACGGCACGCCCCCTGCTACTGTTTGCCAAGGAGCTGGTCTCACGCCACTGGCACAGCCTGTGCGGGGAGCCGCTGCACGAACCGAACGTAGTGCTGCAGTGCAATGCCCAGCTGCTGTTGCTGGCGGCGGCCCGCCAAGGACTGGGGATAGCCCTGCTCTCCATCTCCACCTTTCTGGCAGATAGAGAAGCCGAGCTGGTACGCGTCCTGCCCACCCACAGCGATCCGGTCGACATCTGGCTGGTGCTCCACCCCGACCTGCAGAAGGCCAGCCGGGTACGCGCCGTGGTGGATGCGCTGGAAGAGGTGTTTCACTGCCGCTGACAGGCCACGCCATCCCTTTGCCGGTACAAACTAACTGAATGCTCAGTTATTGAACTGACCAGCCCCCCATCCGGGGCACTTTCTTCGCAGCGAACCATGCTAGAGTCCGTCGCTGTTTTTTCCTTATTAAACGGGACGTTATATGAATAAGTTCGTTGTTTCATGCGGTGTCATCCTGATGGCGAATTTGTTGGTTGGTTGTGCCAGCGAATCCTCTCGTACTCTGGATGTCCCCAAAGTTGCCTCCTACCAGAGCCACTATCAAGGCCCTCGCAGCCCGATTGCCGTGGGGAAATTTGATAACCGCTCCAGCTACATGCGCGGCATTTTCTCCGATGGCGTGGATCGACTGGGCAGCCAGGCGAAAACCGTCTTGATTACCCACCTGCAGCAAACCGGCCGTTTCAGTGTGCTGGATCGTGACAACATGGATGAGATCAGGGCTGAAGCGGGAATCAAGACACAAGCTCAAGCCCTCAAAGGGGCTGACTACGTGGTCACCGGTGACGTCACTGAATTTGGCCGCAAAGAGGTCGGTGACCACCAGCTGTTCGGCATCCTGGGTCGCGGCAAATCCCAGATTGCCTATGCCAAGGTCAACCTCAACATTGTCAATGTCACCACCTCCGAAGTCGTATTTTCTGCCCAAGGAGCCGGTGAATACGAATTGTCCAATCGTGAAATCATAGGTTTTGGCGGCACCGCAAGCTATGACTCAACCCTGAATGGCAAAGTGCTGGACTTGGCCATTCGCGAAGCAGTCAACAATCTGGTGAACGGTATTGAGACCGGCGCCTGGCATCCGGCTCAGTAGGAAGAATAAAAATGAAACAGTTCAAGCTATTCACCCTGTTGGCTGCGGCCCTGCTATTGACTGCGTGTGCTCAGGCGCCGCGTTCTCTCTATAACTGGGATCAGTACCAGCCGGTTGTCTATCAAAACATGCAGGGCACCGAAACCAGCGTAGAGGAACAGATCTCTGCGCTTGAGAAGAACCAGCAAGAGGCAAGTGCCAAAGGGCAGGCAGTTCCCCCCGGTTTCCATGCCCATTTAGGCATGCTATATGCCCAGCTGGGCAAAGATACAGAAACCCGCCAGCATTTTGAGACAGAAAAACGTCTGTTCCCGGAATCGGCTCCCTTTATGAACTTCCTGATGTCCAACAAAAAAGGGGCTACCCAATGAAGATGCCCGCCCTCTTCTTACTGATGTTCGCCACCCTTCTGCTGGCTGGTTGCGCACAGCGCCCGTCTTACGATTACACCGCGTTCAAAGAGAGCAAACCGACCTCTATTCTGGTATTGCCACCGTTGAACCACTCACCCGATGTCAAAGCCGGGGCAAGCCTGCAATCCCAAATCACACTCCCGCTGGCTGAATCTGGCTACTATGTGCTGCCCGTCGCCGTCACCAATGAGACTTTCCGTCAAAATGGTGTGACGGAAGCGGCTGACATTCATGCGCTGCCGATCAAGAAGCTGCACGAGATCTATGGTGCCGACACAGCCTTGTATCTGGACATCCAGAATTACGGCACCAGCTATCTGGTTGTGTCCAGTGAAACCGTGGTCACAGCCAGTGCGCGCCTGGTCGATCTTCGAACAGGCAAGCTGTTGTGGGAAGGCAAAGCCAGTGCCAGCAGTGCAGAACCTGACTCTTATACACAAATATTGTGAACTGATTGGCACTTTTCCCGATTTCCAGGATCTGATCTCCTATGTGACTCCCGAACATGGTAACGATCATGCTAACTTTTGCTCTTCATCGTGCGGC
>NZ_JAACGC010000114.1:0-7213 GCF_029237385.1 Aeromonas sp. 1HA1 | reverse complement strand
AGGACTCTGAGGGTAGAATTGGTCATGGCGTATCACCTCTGTTAATTGAGATTCTTCGCGGGAATCAATCAGCAGGATACGCCACCTTCTCTATCTCCCCCATACACCAGAAATCACCATAACTCGTGTATGGAGTCAGGCGGCGTTCCTGTCTGACGCGTCCTCTGCCTGTACTCTGTCCTTGAACTTCATGTTGTTCACTGCCGACGTCAGCAGCGTTGCGAGTCTCCCGGCTCAGCGCGATCCCGACCAGAAACTCCTCCAGCGACAGCTTTCCCGGCGACCATGCCCTGTTACTGATGATCTTCGCCGGCTTCGCCCTGCGCTGTCTGCCACGCTTGCCTGCTGATGGGATTGCCGGATGCGCTCAGCCGCTGGCTCGCTCCCCGTGGCTGCACGAGACAGAGTGCAGACAACGGATCGGTCAGCAATAAAAAAAAGAAGGTCGGTGTATGCCGGCCTTCTTTTTGGCTACTTCCCATCGGGGACTGTGGTCGTCGCGAAATGACCATGATTACCACCGATGGCCCCAGGCCAGTTGGCCCTCATAGATAAGTATTAGCAGAGTCGTTCGGGCTCGCCTGTCAGGAGTTTCGTCAGGTAATCGTTTGCAGGGGGTGAATGGTTGATCCCGACCAAGATTTTTTATTTTGACTGCCTTAGAATCGCCGCCCGTTGCTGGAGAGATCGGTATGTTAATTAATCTTTTACGCCTGATATTCATCATCTGCGCCCTGTCTTTCATCTTCATGCTGGTTCAGGCCTGGTGGCAAAAACGGCGGCAGGGATCGCTGGAGCCCACCCCGTTCTGGCCCGTGGCTGCCATCGGGTTTGCCGCCAATTTTCTCGATACCTTGGGAGTCGGCAGCTTTGCGGTAAAGACAGCCTGTTACAAACAGTTCAAGCTGATTGATGATCGCCTGTTGCCAGGCACCCTCAATGGTCAGTGTGTGTTGCCGACCGTGACCCAGTCACTCATCTTTATCGGTGTGGTCAAGGTGGATCCGTTCACTCTTATCAGCATGATGATTGCCGCAGCAGCCGGCGCGGCCTGGGGGGCCCGCCATGTGGCCTCGTTTGATCGACAGACTATCCGGCTGGTGATGGCCATCTCCCTGCTGGTTGTCGCCGGGTTGATCTTGGCCGGTCTGCTGGGCCTTTTACCCGTTGGCGGAGATGCGATGGGGCTCGGTGGCTACAAGCTGGCGATCGCGCTGCTTGGCAATTTCATCTTCGGCGTTTTGATGAATGTCGGCATCGGCCTGTTTGCCCCCTGCATGACGCTGGTCTATCTGCTGGGGATGAATCCGCTGGCGGCATTCCCCATCATGATGGGCTCCACCGCCGTGCTCAGCGTCTTCTCCGCAGGCACTTTTATCCGCAAAGGGGCGTTCGATGCCAAGGCAGTGCTGGCGGTAGCCATCTTCGGCCCCATCGGTGTGGTGCTGGCCGCCATGCTGGTCAAATCCATGGATATGGAGATGCTGAAGTGGCTGGTTGCCTTTATCGTCATCTATACCTCCTGGACCATGTACGCCTCCTGGCGGGCGGCGCGTCGCTCCCCTGTGCAACTGGCGGTGGAGAGCGCAGGCTAGCCTGTACCAGTGCCGCCTCGGCCTTGGCCCCCAGATAGACATAGAGGCCGAGCGCCAGTAGCAAACCCACCACACACCCCATTACCCCGACCGCAGGCCAGAGCAGCTCGCTCTGGCCAAGCGATCCTTTAAATAGCAGTAACAGCCCTTCGATGGAGACCGCGATCAGAATGGCGGCGATAAAGCGGGTGATAGTGCGGCGAATGGCGCTGTGGCGGAAGATATCCTTATGCAGCAGTACCTCCTCTTCCAGAATGGTCTTGCCCAGATCGAACACCGCCAATGCCAGCGTCAGGAAGATGATGGCGCTAAAGGCGCCGAGCTGGTTCTGCTGCTCGCCGCACAACAATTGGTAGAGCTGCTCCAGCCCGTGCCAGATCAGGGTAGCGACGATGAGAAACAGCGCCATGCTGAGTACCACATAGACCGCCTTGAACCAGGGCATGGCGCGGCGGCGCTCCCTGTCCCCCATCAACCAGCCAATTAACTGATTCAGACAGACGGTGATCTCCCGCCCTTGCCCCTGCACGATAAGATGTAGCCGGTTATGTGCCGCCGGTGCCGCAGGCTGGATGCACATCGACCCCTGATAGCGGTCAATGCTGACAACAAAGGGATACCGCTTGAGCGAGGCAAGGGGGGCGCTGAGCAGCCCCTGAAGTAGCGGGGTCAGCTCCTCCTGATACTCCTGATAGCGCCGCAGCACATCGATGGGGCTCATCTCTGCCATATGGACCTCGGTGACGTGGGCTCTTGTAGCGGATGTGCAAATAGTGGGCCTGCTTTATGACAGGGATGGCGGGGCAAGTTGCACCAGAGGATGACAAATCGGCGGATGATGAGGGGGGAATGCACCAGAAATGGGCGTATCGAAGACCTGTGTGGTGATGAAGGCACTGTAATAGAAAAGGGCCCATGACGGGCCCTTTGCGGCAACCTGCGGCGATTTAGCCAGCCAGCTTGGCGAAGCTGCGCTCGGCGGCAGCCAGGGTGTGTTCAATCTCCTTGTCGCCGTGAGCCAGTGACAGGAAGCCCGCCTCGTAGGCGCTCGGCGCCAGATAGACACCCTCTTCCAGCATGAGATGGTAGAAGCGCTTGAAGCGTTCCATATCGCAGCGAGTGACCTGCTCGTAGCGGGTGATTTCGGGCTCGTCGGTGAAGAAGAAGCCGAACATGCCGCCCACATAGTTGATGGCGAGCGGGATACCGTGTTTGGCGGCGGCCGCTTTCAACCCTTCTGCAACCCGCGCAGTCTTGGCGCTCAGCTGCTCATAGAGGCCCGGCTCCAGCAGCAGATCCAGCATGGTCAGACCGGCCGCCATGGCCACCGGGTTGCCGGAGAGGGTGCCCGCCTGATAGACCGGGCCGGTCGGGGCTATGTGTTGCATTACCTTCTTCTTGCCGCCGAAGGCGCCCACCGGCATGCCGGCACCGATGATCTTGCCGAGGGTGGTGAGATCCGGCTCGATGTTGTAGTGACCCTGAGCGCCGCGCAGGGAGACGCGGAAACCGGTCATCACCTCGTCCAGGATCAGCAGGGCGCCGAACTCGTCACAGATGGCGCGCAGCCCTTCCAGGAAGCCGGGCACCGGCGGGATGCAGTTCATGTTGCCAGCGACCGGCTCGACGATGATGCAAGCGATCTCGCTGCCGTACTGGGTGAAGGCTTCGCGTGCCGAATCCAGATCGTTGAACACGCAGGTGAGAGTGTGTTTGGCGAAATCGGCCGGTACGCCCGGGCTGTTGGGTTGACCCAGGGTCAGGGCGCCGGAACCTGCTTTGACCAGCAGGGAGTCGGCGTGGCCGTGGTAGCAGCCTTCGAATTTGACGATCTTGTCGCGGCCGGTGTAGCCACGGGCCAGACGGATGGCGCTCATGGTGGCTTCGGTGCCGGAGTTGACCATCCGTACCTGCTCCATGGAGGGGACGATCTGGCGGACTTTCTCGGCCATCAACACTTCGATTTCGGTCGGCGCTCCGTAGCTCAGCCCCTTCTCAACGGCCTTGATGACGGCGGCCTTGATGGCAGGGTGGTTGTGACCGAGCAGCATGGGGCCCCAGGAGCCGATGTAATCCACGTAGGCCTGACCATCCACATCATAGAGATAGGCGCCGTCGGCATGATCGATGAAGCGGGGCGTGCCGCCGACCCCATTGAAGGCGCGGACCGGTGAGTTGACGCCACCCGGAATGGTCTGGCGGGCCTGTTCAAACAGCTGATCTGATTTTGACATGGATCATCCTTAATGGGATTTTGGGCGTCACACAAGGGATTGCAGCCGATTGAGACTCGGCAGGCCGGGGCATCAGGAGTATGCTTTGCGCTCTCGCCACCCGGACTCTCGGTCTGCTCCCGTGACAAAAATTTAACGGGCCGACTATAGCAGAAAGCCCCAGCCCTGGGCAGCCGAGCAATGCGCCGGGTGATCCTGATCTCAGCTAGCTGACGATGTGGTTTTTCCAAGTTGGTGTAACAAGATGGCGCAACAAGCTCTCTCCTCTGAACCCGATACCGCTTCGCGGGGACCACTTGCCCGCATTATCCGGCAAGACAAGATGCCCTTGCTGGTTCTGCTGCTGGCTGCGCTGGTCGGCACCCTGGCCGGGCTGGTGTGCGGCCTGTTTGAATTGGGTGTCCATTGGCTGGCAGAGCAACGCATCGCCTTGCTGGCCGACCGTCCCTGGTGGCAACTCGGCCTGCTCGGCTTTGGCTTCAGCGCCTTGTTGGGATTTGTCGGCTACTTCCTTACTCATACCTTTGCCCCGGAAGCGGGGGGCTCCGGTATTCCCGAAATCGAGGGGGCGATGGACGATCTGCGCCCGGTGCGGTGGTGGCGGGTGTTGCCGGTCAAGTTCTTCGGTGGCATCTGCACCCTGAGCTCCGGCATGGTGCTGGGGAGGGAGGGGCCCTCGGTGCAGATTGGCGGCAACCTCGGCAAGATGGTGGCGGATATCTTCCGGCTGCCCAAAGAGCATGGCCACGCCCTGCTGGCGGCCGGTGCTGCGGGCGGTCTGGCAGCTGCCTTCAATGCGCCGCTGGCGGGCATCCTGTTTGTGATGGAGGAGATGCGGCCGCAGTTTCGCTACTCCTTTCTGGCCATCAAGGCGGTGGGGATCTCCGCCATCATGGCGACCCTGATGCTGCAGAACATGAAAGGGCAGGAGGCGGTGATCACCTTGCCCCACTACGATGCACCAGCCCTCAAGGCACTCTGGCTGTTCCTCTTTATGGGGGCTACTTTCGGGGTGCTGGGGTTTGTCTTCAACAAGCTGGTGCTGGCCTGTCAGGATGGCTATCTGGCGCTGCATCAGAACAAGCGCCACCGTTTCGTGGCCATCGGTATGCTGGTCGCCGGTACCTTTGGGGTGTTGTCGTTGTTTGCCCCCTCGGTGACGGGCGGCGGCACCGAGCTTATTCCCCATCTGATGGGGGATGAGTATGCGATGGCGACCCTGTTCCTCATCTTCTCGGTGCGGCTGGTCGCGACCCTCATCTGCTTCTGCTCCGGCGCCCCGGGCGGGGTGTTTGCGCCGACCCTGGCGCTGGGCACCCTGTTTGGCGTGGTGTTCGGCCATCTGTTTCATGCGGCGTTTCCCGAACTGGGTATCGAGCCCGGCGCCTTTGCCATCGCCGGGATGGGTGCGCTGTTTGCCGCCACCGTGCGTGCCCCCATCACCGGCATCGTGCTGGTCACCGAGATGACCGACAACTATCAGCTGATCCTGCCGATGATGATCACCACGGTTGGGGCGACCCTGGTTGCCCAGTGGCTGGGTGGCCGACCCATCTATTCCCAGATCCTGGAGCGAACTTTACGGCTCGCCGCGCGTCAAAAACGGGGAGACAGCGGCGCCATGGCCAGTTAACTCCTTGTATGTCAGCTCGGATCCGGTCGAGTTGCGTATAGTGAAGGGAGCATGGCCGCTGTATGGCGCAGTAACAAAAGAGGCCTTATGTCCCAGATATTGAAGTTGTTGGCTGTGCTGCTGATGGGCGCGCTGATCGGGTATTTCGTCGGCAATCGACAGGAACTGGCCCAGAGCAGCCTGTTGACGGTGCAGCAAGAAACCCTGGAGCGTCAGGGCAAGGCGATTGGTCAGCTCAAGAGTGACCTCGGCATCAAGGAGACACTGCTGGCCACCCAGAGAGCCGCGTTCGAGCAACTGCAGCAGACGCTCAAGGATCAGGAAGCCCAGGTGCAAGAACAGAAGCGCCAGCTGGCCTTTTTCGAACGCATCATGCGGCCCACAGGGGAGCAGGTGGGGGTCGTGATCGATAATCTCACCCTGCAGGAGACCAGTATTCCCGGTCGCTATCACTATCGCTTGGCATTGACCCAGCCAGCCAAGCAGCGCGAACTGTTTCGCGGTCAGGTACAGATAAAGGTAGAAGGGAGCCAGGGTGACAAGCCCAGAACCCTCGGCAGCCGTGAGCTAGGCATGAAAGTGGGCGAGGGACGTTACGCCTTGCGCTATTTTCAGCTGTTGGAAGGCAACTGGCAGTTGCCGGAAGGCTTTGTACCGGACCGGGTGCGTGTCACTATTGGCAAAGAGGGTAGGCAACCTGCCCAGGAGTTGCGGGCCGAATGGGGGGAGGTGATCAAACCACTGGTGGTTGCTCCGCCTGCACCGGCACCTGCAGTGCAGTAAGAAGCTTGGTGAATACTTGAACTAAATGGTCGGGTATTGGATAATTTCGCGGTTTCCATGTTTGTGGATTTAACGGTTGTGAGGTCAGTAATGAGTGCAGTAGCAGAAGCCCCGTTGCCCATCCAGATGACGGATGCGGCAGCCAACAAGGTGAAGAACCTGATCACCGAAGAAGAAAATCCCGAGCTCAAGCTGCGGGTCTACATCACGGGCGGTGGCTGCTCCGGTTTCCAGTACGGTTTCACCTTTGATGAGAAGATCAATGAAGGGGACACAGTGGTTGAGAAGAGTGGGGTCACCATGGTGATTGATCCCATGAGCCTGCAATACCTGGTGGGCGGCAGCGTGGACTACATCGAAGGTCTGGAAGGCTCCCGCTTTACCGTGACCAACCCCAATGCCACCACAACCTGTGGCTGTGGTTCCAGTTTCTCCATCTGATGTGCCGTAACGACACGATAGATAAGGGCCCATCAGGGCCCTTATCTATTATCCCTCTCTTTATCCCTATCTGCCTTCCTATATAAAGCGTCGCATCCTTATAAAGGCATCAACGGAGTTTTTGGCATGTAAAAGGGGGATGGTGCCTCTTCTGAAGCACATAAATGGATGCATCTTGCACGATCTGGCTGTTGATTAAACACTTGAACGTATTCCTCAATAAAACACAGTGTTTTTACTTGCCAGAAAGATTCAGTCCCCTATAATGCGCCCCTACCAGCACGGCGGAACACGCCGGACTGATGAGCCAGCTTCCTTGTGAAGTGGGCGCCGAAAGAAAAGCGAAAACAACCGCTTGACTTTCGAAGTGAGGAGCGTAGTATGCTCCTCCTCAACGCGGCAAGCGTGACGCTCTTTAACAATTTGAATCAAGCAATCTGTGTGGGCACTCACAGCATCGAACATCAAACAATTTTGTTGATTTTCAATGTCTGGTGAAGTGACCAAGACGATTTCTTAGCAATAAG
>NZ_JAACGC010000113.1:0-7330 GCF_029237385.1 Aeromonas sp. 1HA1 | reverse complement strand
GGCCGCACGATGAAGAGCAAAAGTTAGCATGATCGTTACCATGTTCGGGAGTCACATAGGAGATCAGATCCTGGAAATCGGGAAAAGTGCCAATCAGTTCACAATATTTGTGTATAAGAGTCAGGCTATGGTCTGCTCCATCTAATGGAGGTTGCCGATATGATGGGTTGCGGTTGGCTGGAAAGGGACTGCCATTTTTGATTGCAGTCTCTGCCGCTTGCTCATTTTTTACATTCAGTGCAGGGATCAGATAGGGGGTGAAAGTTGCTTGCCATTGTTTAATAGCTGTGCGTCCATCAGTAGGCAGTACCCAATCCTGATAAAAATGCACAACCTTGCCATGGTGCATAAAGGGATCTGTCTTACCCACTTTATCCAGTATCGGATTTGCTAATAAGGTTGGTATGCTCCACAAGTATCCTAATGCCTTGGAGCCCCATATGGTAAAGTTTTCACCAAATAGCGGATTGCCAACATCTGCTTCAGGTGGAATAGCCGTCACAGGGTCATCTTTATTGATATGACGGTAATGTATAAAAGAGGGAAATGTTAGTAATGCTGAGCGACTAAATACACGAGGCATGCCATATGTATATAAGCATGGGGAATAGTTTAAGTTCTCACTGGCATAGATCAGAGCTAACGCACCACCTAAACTATGGCCTGATATGAAGAGATTTTTATTGCTAGAAGCATCAAAGACCTTTGTGAATTGTTCAAGATCTTCGACTAAATTTGGATTTGATAAAATATCTTGATATGCAGACCAAAATCCACCATGCAATTGACCACATGCTGATACAGCACAGGTGCGTGATTCAGGAGCGTAAGACAGGTCAGTTAAAATGTCATCCGTTCCCATAGTGCCGCGCCACGCAATAATAAAATCATGGGTGTTGGTAACGTAGAACATTTGTGTATTGGATATCGGATTGTTCTTATTCCCGCTGTCATCAACGGCAAGTTCAGAATTCAACTGTCCCAAGATGGTATAGCGATCTTTGAACGGCACATCCTTGACCCAAGCTGTCAAGGTATCGGTGTTAATGCGGTTGGGCAGCTTCCCCAGATCCAGCATCTGTTTCATAAAGAAGTCTTTTATCGAACCACTCTTGGCTCGGTATTGATTCTTCTCAAGGTCGGCATAAGTGAGAACGCTAGTGAGAGCCAGATTGTAGGCATTGGCGAGGTTGTATTGTTCGCTGTGGGTGAGATCCAATACCCAAGCCCTAAACGGGCTGATCTCAAATGTGAACTTACGGGCCTTGTGCTCTTTACCCTTAGCAACGATACGATGACCACTGAGCACCTGACTGGGAAAATGGTAAGACGGCAAGGACTCATCTTCCGGCCATTCTGGAATGGTCGGTACTTTATCAATCAGCTCACCCAATTTGAGGAAGGCATATTCTCTGCCTTGTTGTTCGGCAAGTGGCTGCACCTGCGAATCTTTAACCCAATCACGAGACTCTCGCAAATAGCGATGGGGTTCTTGTAGCACTTCCGCAAGTTTGTCTGCATCCAGAGTCAATACCGCAGAGCCAGGGATGAGTTCATCTTCAAACAGCTTACCCTCGGCATCTGTCTTGCCTTCGACCATCATCCGGCCAGCAACCGTTAGCTTGTAAGGGACACCGGCAATTGCCTGATTCAGTTCATCAACAAGTTGGATGTCGTAGCTATAGGTGGCTAACTGGCAATCTGCACATGTTTTTCTGTGGGGCATACAGCTGCTCCTTGATAACGGTCGTTGAGGTGTTCAAAAAGTTGGGTCAGGGTGAGCACATGAAGGTCTTTACCTTGTGCTGCTAGGGTTGTCAGCACAGACTTGAACTGTGCTTTCAATTCTCCCCCTTGCTGGAAGTAATATTCGGCTTGTTCGGGGAGAGTTTCCCAAGCGCTTAGGTCAAAATCACTCGCCTTCATTTCCAGGCCAAACTCGGAGCGGTGCCAAGCATCGATCAGGCTGGCAGGTAATACCCAAGGAAATGTCTCATTACACGTCTCACTCGTCAGAGGAGAGACATAACTATCGCCATTAGGCAGGCGTACAGACTGAATGGGCGATAACAAACCATGCCAGAGTGCTGGTTCATTTCGAGCCAACCACACTCCCAGTATTCGCGGGTCTTGAAAGCGGATCGCTCGCAGGCGTTCACCCATCATCACTTGCAGATAATGCCGCCAATGCGTGACTTGTGCCCACCACGGATCAACGCTGGTGTACGCCCAGCCCCAAGGGATTTGCTGATGTTGGTCTACCCATTCGGCAATATCTGCACCATGTTGGATATTGACCTCCAGTAGCCAAGGGCTACTGGGCAGGATCGTTTTCATGGGGGTGTGAGAATAAAGCGGGATAGATTGATTCGCCCACCCCTTTTCAATCCATGTGCTTAACAGCGCGGGATCAGTAACAGTATTAAGCAGGACAAAGATATGAGGCGTTGCTTGCTCCTGTGGCACGATATGTGACCATTCATCAAAACGCTTGGGGGTCATGAATCGGCCTCATTAATGTCCATGGTGACATCCTGATTGGCCAGCAGCGGACAGGCTTTTCCGCCTTTAAACAACGGTGGGGGTGTATAGTCTGGAACACTAACGCCCATAGGCAAACTTGGCATCTGCCCAGCCCATCCAGAACCTGAGCCAGGACTGCCACCAGAGTTCATCTTGATAGTGGGGCCGACCAGAGTGATGCCACTTGGATCAACCTTCACAAAACTTCCGCCAACTTTGAGCGTCAATTCAGAGCCAGCTTCCAGCACAATTTTTTGGCCCGAGTCGATGTGTATTTCCTGACTGGCTTCGACTAACCAGCTATCACCCAGTTTTAGGTGCATGGAGCTATCGTCGCTAAGGGAGTAGTCGCCCTTGATGTGATCCCGTTTCTCGCCCTCTACCGTCAGGTGATCGTTGCCAAGGCTGGTGCCGCCATCTTTGTGAGCGACCTTTCTGATCCGAGTAACCCGCTCATTGTCGATGTTGGTGTGCTGGTCATGCTTGATATGCCACGCCGCATCATTTTCGATAAGCACATTCAGGTCTTTCTGACTGTGGATGTAAATCTCTTCCTGCCCCGCCTGGTCTTCAAAACGCAGCTCGTTGAAGCCCTCACCCTGGTGGGTTTCGGTGCGCAGCACAGTGCGCGTCTTGTTGGCGGGCAGCTCGTAAGGGGGGCGGTTGGTGGCATGGAAGGTGCGCCCCGTCACGATGGGCTGGTCAGGGTCGCCTTCCAAAAAGCTCACTATGACCTCATGGCCGATACGGGGGATGGCCATCATGCCGTACTGGCCACCGGCCCAGCCCTGACTCACCCGCACCCAGCAGGAGCTCTGGTCGTTGGAACTGCCGTAGCGGTCCCACGGGAATTGCAGCTTCACCCGGCCATGCTCGTCGCAGTAAATCTCTTCCCCTTCAGGCCCAACCACGATGGCGATTTGCGGGCCATCCACCATCGGCTTGTGGGGGGCCTCGGGGCTGCCGATGCGGGCGCGCCAGGTGGTGCTCGCTTTGACCACGCCAAATTCGTTGTGGTAGACGGTCGGGCCGCTGCCGCCTTCCTCTTCCAGCGCCTGTGGCTGTTCGCCGGTGTGGCTGATACGCACAATTTGCCAGTCGGTGTTGAGGCTGCCGTTGGGGTGTTCGGTCAGCGAGAAACTTTGCCCCGGCAAGAGGGCTGCGCTGTTGGACTTGCCACTGCCGCTGACCGCGTCATTGCGCAGCGCATCGAGCCGGTGCTGGGCAAACGCCTTGCCACTGCCGTCCTGCTTGTAGCGGCCCGGATAGTCAAAATGCTGGTAGGTGTCGCGCTGGTGCTCGAGCTCAGCCCCCATTTTCTTCTGGGAGAGGCCATAAGCCGGGGTCTTAAAGCTGTAGTCCTTGAGCTCTACCTCTGAGGGGCGCACCGATTCGCGGTAGTGGAACTGGCGCACATAGGCGCCCTGTTCCAGCGAGCGGTTGCCGAGGTTAAAAAACAGCTCTGGGCCAGCAGTCAATGCCGCCGCATCGTCGGCAAACACGATGCGATGTTTGCCTGCTTCAAACTCGTGGAAGTAGAAGAGCCCCTCTTCGGCAGCAAGGCGGTTAACGAAATCGAGGTCGGTCTCGCGGTACTGAACGCAGTATTCGCGCTGGGCGTGTTCGTTTTTCAGCGCAAAGGCGTAGTCGGTGATGCCGTGCTCTTGCAGCAAAATGGAGAGGATTTCGTCAGGCTTTTGTGCCTGGAAGATGCGGGAGTTTTGGCGCAATCCCAATCGCCACAGGGCAGGTTTGACTTGCAGCTGATAGCGGGTGCGGCGAAAGCCGCTGTCCCCTTGCGCAAAGTCGCTCACTACCCCGCATACCCGGCGCTGCAACTCGCCGTGGTACCACACCATCAGCTCACAGGGCTGGTCCAGCACAGCGCCAAAGTCGATGTCCGGTTGCTGGCTGGCCACCTCCAGTTTGAGGCTAAACGGGCTGTTCAAGCCCTCATCGAGCTTGAAGCTCGCGACCGCAAAGGTGTTGTCAGCCAGTGCGCCAACCTTGACGGTGAATTGTAATCCAGTGCTCTGTGCCATGACCTTGTTCCTTATCCTGCTTGCCCGCTGCCCGAACCAATCACCACGCCACCACAATCCACCGCTGTGCCGGTGATAGCGATGGGCTTGCCGTTCACCAACACAGACCCCACACCACCGGCAATGCTGCGCGGATGGGGCGGGTTATTCGGCTTGTCGTGCGGCGCTAACGGGTCACCCTGACGGGCCACCGGCTTGCCATCGAGAAAAACATCAGGGCTGGCGGCTATCACCGGGGTCGGTGGAAAGCCATCGTGGTCGGTGCCAAGGTCACCAAGCAGTGCAATGGAGGGACACATAATTCAAACCTCTTGTGTGCTTTGCCATCACTCCGCTCTCACTACCACGACATCAATCTCTGGGCAGGGGGATGGCAAAACATAAAAGGCTCCGGCAGCCAAAGACTGACCGGAGAAACACGGGATAAAGGCCGGTGCACACCGGCCACAAGATACGAAACCTAATACAGGAAATAACGAAGTCAGAACGTCAGGCTTATGCCTCGATAGGGGCGCGCCAGTCATCAGCACCAGAGGTACCGGCAACGGTGTGCTCCCAGTCAATCTTGCGGTAAGCCAGAGAGACCTGGATAAGCTGGGTGAAGTCGGATTTCGCCGGGTCTTGGCAGTGCGGCATCTGGCAGTCGATGTCAACGATGGTGGCATCGGTCAGCACGGTAGAGAAGAAGTGCTCCTGCTTGCCCTCAACAGAGGTGCGGTACCACTTCAGGGTCACTTTCGGCAACATTTCGCCGGAAGCCAGGGAGTTGTACATCAGCGGCACGGCTTTGTTCAGCGCAACGGTGAATTTGAACGGCTTGTGGACACGCTGACCAGCAGGCTGACCGGATTGCGGGTCAGTCGGCACGGTGACAACGTGCTGGAACTCTTGTACCAGCATCTCGTCTTCGTGACCTTGTACGAAGATGTTACCGACGGAGTCGGAGGTGAAGGCACCGGCAGTGATGTTGCCCTGAGTTTTACCTTCGATGCTGATATAACATGGAGTTGGCATGTGTATGCTCCTAAATAGGTGGGTTAAATGAACTAGCACTCGACCAAACCCCTAGCAGTGACCGTGCCAATTTTTCGTTTCATTATTTATCAATGACTTACCGCCAACCCATAGCCTCAACCGCACAACGCTGAGCAAGCTTTCGCTCAAACAGTGCACATATCTCAGAAAATATTGCTCAAACAGTGATTTAGCCTAATATGTGGGCAACAAATTGCGCCAGTCAGAATTATTGACCGTCCTCATCAACATTCCCCACTAACGCAGCATCGATATTGAGCCGCACCAGCCCCTGCTTGAGCGCCCAAGATATCGCCTGGCTTTTATTGCTTGCTCCCAGCTTCTCGGCAATACGCTCCAGGTGAAAGGTCACCGTTCTAGGGGTGATGCCCAGTATCTGGGCGATGTCACTGACTTGCTTGCCCTCCGCTGCCCACTGGCACACTTCCAGCTCCCGCAGACTCAGCGCATCCCGAGGGGGTATATCGGACAAGCAGACCCGCACGACCGCCTCAAAGATGTGCACCGATAGCAAGCTCAAAAAGGGCGTGGCCGTCAGCCATTGGTGTTCAGTACGGGGTGTTCGGGTAATGAACGACAGCAACCCCACATGACCATTGGCCCCATGCCAGGGGAAGGTGATGCCATCGCGCAATCCCGCTTCATGAGCCTGCAGCATCACCTCAAGCCCATCGGTATCTTGTTGGTCGCAACACTCGGTGATGAGATTCGCCCACAGGATGGGCGTGCTCTGCGTCATCCCCTTGCGCACCACTGGGTCTACCGCAAAGAAGCGCTGCGCATCATAGGCCTGCACCCACTGGGTAGGACAGCCATTGAAGATCCGCACATCAGGACGCTGTATCGAGCTGGGTGAAATGAACCCCAAACGAAAATGGTCAAACCCCATCTGTTGGCAGAGTGAGCGAAGTAGGCTCACGATGGTTTGTTCGTCTGTTGCGGTATCGAACTGGGTGATGAGCGTCAGTGCGTCGGTGGTATTGAGGAAGTAGAGCGGAGTAATGGTCAATCGTTCGGCTTACAAGCGATGAAATGTACTGAATATTACCAATTATCAATCAGATAGCACAATATCCCATCAGTTGTTGATAAGGCCTCGCATGAATTGCATATCGAACCAGCAGCCTTCCCCAAGAACTTGGCACACGTCGATAGGCATGTGGTCGATAGAAGTAGGATCAATCGTTGATATTACGTTGATATTACGTTGATGTCGGGCGACTAATTGACACCAAGGGCGGCAGAGCAGGTCTCGCCACGTTAGGGGGCGTTGAGGTCCCAGGAACTGGCGAGCTGCTGGTGAGGTTGCTGGTGTTCGTCAAGCCAGTAAGGGAAAATCTGCAGCACCCGCAGTAGATACTGCGGCCCACCTTTGCTGGGTACTCGTTGCTCATCGAACACCACGATCCCGGACAACGCTCGCACCCTGGCAAAATCTCGTTCTATGGACCAAGACGAGACGCCAAATACGTCCGCAGCTTCACGGGCACTGATGGCTCGCTGCTGATCGTGCAGCCAATGTGCGACTTGCAAGTAACGCGGTAAAGGTGGCTTCGGATTGATAGACATGTAATTTCGTCATTACGCTGGGTGATGGGTAGGCAGAGTTATGGTGATTTCTGGTGTATGGGGGAGATAGAGAAGGTGGCGTATCCTGCTGATTGATTCCCGCGAAGAATCTCAATTAACAGAGGTGATACGCCATGACCAATTCTACCCTCAGAGTCCTG
>NZ_JAACGC010000112.1:0-7332 GCF_029237385.1 Aeromonas sp. 1HA1 | reverse complement strand
CAAGGGATTTGCGCTGCTGACGTTGGTAGCGAACAACGTGAAATTCAAGGACGGAGTAAAGGTGCTGGAGGAGTCAGACAGGAGTGCCGCCTGACCGACGCCATACACCAGATTTGACAATAGCTCTATCAAGGATGGAAAAATATATGAGGGGATGTGGGAGAAAAAGATGCGCGAATTTGCCAATCGCGACGCCAGTGTCACCGCATATCTGACCATGAAGCCCGGTAGCCATGGTCAGAAAGACACGCTGCTACTCGGCATCCCTGAGATCACCGGCATCACGCCGTTCGTTTTGGAAGCACAGCCACTCTAGTCAGCAAGAGAGAGTAGGTGTTTTTCAAGAGAGGCCAGTCGCTCACCCGACGGGCATTTTTGTTGGCTGAGGTGCGCTGACAACATCATGATGCGGGCTGTGCCCCAGATCGTTGTGTGAGTTGAGCTTTACGTCACCGCAGTAACTGCGTGATGAGGCGTTAAGCATATTCAGGGCGGGACAAGCGCAATAAAAAAGCCAGCCGAATGTTCGGCTGGCTTTTTGCTATCAGAGGCAGGTAGGGGGATTAGCCGACCAGCTGATAGAGGATGGCGGAGATGGCGATCGTGCCCATCAGGGCGACGAACGCGTTGCTGATGTGACCCTGGTATTTTGCCATGG
The DNA here is from genome assembly GCF_029237385.1 of Aeromonas sp. 1HA1. Classification (NCBI taxonomy): domain Bacteria; kingdom Pseudomonadati; phylum Pseudomonadota; class Gammaproteobacteria; order Aeromonadales; family Aeromonadaceae; genus Aeromonas; species Aeromonas sp. 1HA1. Next base: position 6,674 of record NZ_JAACGC010000112.1, on the reverse strand, counting down.
CTGGCACGCGCTTGATGGCGTACATCGGCATGATGAACAGGATGGTGGCTATGATGGGGCCGCCCAGAGATTCAATCATACCGAGGATGGAGGGGTTGGCCACCGCGGTGCCCCACAGGGTCAGGATGAAGAAGGCGATGATGAACATCTCGACTTTCTTGGCATTCGGCTCTTTGCCTGACTTGCGCATGTTCTGCACTATCATCCCTTTCAGACCTTCTCGGGCGCCCAGATAGTGGCCAAAGAAGGAGGAAACGATGGCCACGAAGGCAACCAGCGGACCGAAGTAGGAGATGAGGGGGCTGGCATGCTGGTTGGCCAGATAGGAGAGCACGGCGATGTTTTGGGCCTTGGCTTCAGCCAGTTGAGCCGGTGTCAGGCTCATGACGCAGGAGAAGACGAAGAACATCACGAAGCCCAGCAGCACCATGGAGGTACGCTTGAGGATGGCATCGGCTTTCTCGACGGCCTGGTCACCGTGGTCGCGGCGCTGGGCCAGGGAGAAACTGGAGATGGCAGGGCTGTGGTTGAAGGAGAAGACCAGTACCGGGATGGTCAGCCACAAGGTAGTGGCGAAATCCTTGGCAGAGGGCACTTGCTCGAGTGCAGCGCCGGTCCAGTCAGGAATGAGGTACAAAGAGATACCGGCCAGAATGACGATAAGCGGGTAGACCAGGAACTCGGTCACTTTCAGCATCAGCTTCTCGCCGGCCAGCATTACCGACATCATGCCCATGATCAGCACGATGGAGAGCAGCCAGCGTGGTGGGGCCACCATCTGCAGCTGGTTGACCATGAAGCTCTCGACGGTGTTGGTGATACCCACGCCGTAGATCAGCACTATGGGGTAGATGGCGAAGAAGTAGAGCAGGGTGATCAACTTGCCTGCACCAACGCCGAAATGCTCTTCTACCACTTCAGTGATATCAGCATTGGGCTTTTTGGAGGAGAGGACGAAGCGAGCCAGACCACGGTGAGCCAGGTAGGTCATTGGGCCAACCAGCAGCGCCATCACTACCAGTGGCCAGAAGCCACCCATACCGGCGTTGATCGGCAGGAACAGGATCCCGGCGCCAACGGCGGTGCCAAACAGGCTGATGACCCAGGTAGAGTCGCGTTTTTCCCAACGAGTAGCTTGAGTAGAGCGGGTCCCTTGCTCTGTTGACGACGCAACGTCCTGCGTGCCATTGACTGTGTTTGACATCTATCTCACCCCGAATGTGTGGTTCTTATTAAGTCGGCGCAAGGATACGATTTTTTTAATCAAAAATGTTGATCAAATTCATCTTTACGGCACAGAAAACCGCACTTTCTTATGGAAATGTGATCAAAACAAGAAAAGTTCAATTTTTGTTTATCAATTGGCACGTTATTTTAGTGTTAATGATTAAATCTTGCTCGGTCAAATGTAAGTAAATTGTTATCTCGCAAGGTGTTGGGCAAGTTGGTTAATCATGCTGGCGGTGGCCCCCCAGATAAAGTGCTGCTGCCAGGGGATCCAGTAGATGGTGTGCTGCTTGCCACCTCTTGGGATGGTGAGGGCGATATGGTGACGCCGATCCAGCAGATGGGTCAGCGGTACTTCAAAGGCGTGCTCGACTTCATCCTGGCTCAGGGTGAGCTGATAATCGGCTGCAACCAGTCCCAGCACCGGCAGCACCTCGTATTGGGAGACAGTATTGAGGGAGCTGAGGGTGCCGATGATCTCGATCTGGGCGGGCGCGATGCCGAGCTCTTCCTGGGTTTCCCGCAATGCCGTGTGGATCAGATCCCGGTCGTCGGGATCCTGCCTGCCACCGGGGAAACTGATTTGCCCCGCATGATGGCGCAGGTACGGGCTGCGACGGGTCAGCAGTAGCTGCAGGCCGTCGGCCCGGGCTACCAGCGGCAGCAAGACGGCGGCGGGCTTGAGCCCTGCCTCCGTCAGCCGATGGGCCGGGGCGGGGCATTGCAGCAAGAAGCGGGTCAACAGTTCGGTGCGGTCCATCTTGGCTATGTCTCTCAACTCTTTGCCTGGTTCTGTCCTTGAGTCTCTCGCGTGGCGCCCTTTCTGTCCATGCGTCAGGTGCTTAGCGCAGCGCATTCAGCAGCGGTAGTATGCGAGCCACCTTGTCATAGGTCTCCTGATACTCGCTGTCTACCTCGGAGTCGGCGATCACGCCGCCACCGGCCCAGCAGTGCAGCTGACCATCTGCCGCTATCAGGGTGCGGATGCAGATGCTGGTATCCATCCGGCCATGCTGACTCAGGTAGCCGATGCTGCCGCAGTAGGCGTTGCGTCGTTGGGGCTCCAGCTCCTCTATGATCTCCATCGCCCTGATCTTGGGGGCACCCGTGATGGAACCGCCCGGGAAACAGGCACGCAGCAGATCCACCGCCTGCCAGCAGCTGTCCAGCTCACCGTGGATGGTGGAGACCAGATGATGCACCGCCGGGAATGACTCCACCGCGAACAGGCTCGGCACGTGGACTGAGCCGGGGCGGCTCACCCTGCCGATATCGTTGCGCAGCAGGTCCACTATCATCAGATTTTCCGATCTGTCCTTGTCGGCGCCAGCCAGTTCGAGGGCGCTGGCCTGATCTTGCCGTGGATCGGCAAGCCGTGGGCGAGTGCCCTTGATGGGCTTGGTTTCGATATGGCGATCATCGAGCAGCAGGAACCGCTCGGGGGAGAGGCTCAGGATGGCGCTCTGGGGCAGTCGGATAAAGGCCGAGAAGGGGGCCCGGTTGGCGCGTGACAACGCCTGATAAGCTTGCCATTCATCACCGCGATAGGCGGCGCTGAAGCGCTGGGTCAGGTTGATCTGGTAACAGTCCCCGGCACTCAGGTAAGCCTGTACCCGCGCAAATTTCTCGCCATATTCGGCGCGGCTCATGTTGCTGTGCCACTCCCCCTGCAGGGCAAATGGCGGTGTTGGTATCTCGTACTGCGCGGCCAGCCACTGCAGCCGGCGATGGAGGCCGGCCTCGTCACCCCAGTGCACCAGCTGCCAGGCGCCGCTCGCCACATTTCGTAGCAGCGCCCAGTCGTAAATGCCCACCGCCATGTCTGGCACAGACAGATCCCGTTGCGCCTGCTCCGGCAGCCGTTCGAAGCGGCGGCCCAGATCATAGCCAAACAGCCCGAGGGCGCCGCCAATAAAAGGCAGCGTGTCGCTGTGTGGCGCCATTTCACCCAGCAGTTCGCGCTGCCGTTGTGCCAGCAGGGTCAGGGGATCTGCATCAAACGACCGGCGCTGTTCACCCTGGGCTATCCAGGTCAAGGGTCCCTCGGTCTGCAGGGTCGCCAGCGGGTCGGCTGTGATGATGTCAAAACGGTTGTCCGCCCCTTGAGGGCCGGCCGACTCCAGCAACATGGCCCAGGGCTGATGATGCAGACGAGTAAACAGCGCATGCAGCGCCGTCTGGTGATCAAAATGGTGGATATGAAGAGTTGGTTTCATTTTTTGTTACACAGGCAACAGTTTGCACCCTGCTCCCTAGCCGGTACGGGGGGGCAAGCGTATCATAGGCGCCGGAATTTTTAGAAAAAACACGCCGTTGTCTCTCGGATCGGCAGGCACCTCGCCTGGCACCACCACACCGAAGCACGGCTTATATGGAAGCCCTTGCTCTGCCGTCATGGTGAAGACAAGGACCAGTGAGGATGATATGAGCATCATTAAAAAACAGGATTTTATCGATTCCGTCGCCGACGCCCTGCAGTACATCTCCTACTATCACCCCCTCGATTTCGTCCATGCTGCCAAGGCTGCCTATGACCGCGAGATCAACCCGGCCGCCAAGGATGCCCTGGCCCAGATCCTGATCAACTCCCGCATGTCCGCCGAAGGGCATCGTCCGCTCTGCCAGGACACCGGCATTGTCACCTGCTTCGTCAAGATCGGCATGCAAGTCCAGTGGGACAGCGACATGACAGTGCAGGAGATGGTGGACGAGGGCACCCGCCGCGCTTACACCAATCCTGACAACCCGCTGCGCGCCTCGGTACTGGCCGATCCGGCCGGCAGCCGCAAGAACACCAAGGATAACGCCCCTGCTGTCGTGCATATCGATATGATCCCCGGCAACAAGGTGGAAGTGAGCATCGCGGCCAAAGGTGGCGGCTCCGAGAATAAATCCAAGATGGTGATGCTCAACCCCTCTGATGATGTGGTTGAGTGGGTGCTGAAAACCGTGCCGACCATGGGCGCCGGCTGGTGTCCGCCCGGCATGCTGGGCATCGGTATCGGCGGTACCGCCGAAAAAGCCGCGGTACTGGCCAAAGAGGCCCTGATGGAGCACATCGACATTCAGGAGCTGATCGCCCGTGGTCCCGAGACCACCGAAGAGCAGCTGCGGGTAGAGCTCTACGACAAGGTCAACAAGCTGGGGATTGGCGCCCAGGGTCTGGGCGGCCTCACCACAGTGCTGGACGTGAAGGTCAAGAGCGCCCCGACTCACGCGGCCTCCAAGCCGGTAGTGATGATCCCCAACTGCGCCGCTACCCGTCACGTTCACTTCGAACTGGATGGTTCAGGCCCCGCCGAACTGACCCCGCCGAAACTGAGCGACTGGCCGGAAATCACCCGTGAAGCGGGTGGCAACGTGCGTCGCGTCAACGTCGACGGCATCACCAAGGCGGAGCTTGCCAGCTGGAAGAGCGGTGATACCGTGCTGCTTTCTGGCAAGATCCTCACCGGTCGTGATGCCGCCCACAAGCGCATCGCCGACATGCTCAAGAAGGGGGAAGGTCTGCCGGAAGGGGTAGATTTTACCAACCGTTTCATCTATTACGTCGGCCCGGTCGATGCAGTACGTGACGAAGTGGTTGGCCCCGCGGGTCCCACCACCTCCACCCGGATGGACAAGTTCACCGACATGATGCTGGGTGAAACCGGCCTCATCGGCATGATCGGCAAATCCGAGCGTGGCCCCAAGACGGTCGAGAGCATCAAGCAGCACCAGGCCGTTTATCTGATGGCCGTCGGTGGCGCCGCCTATCTGGTGGCCAAGGCGATCAAGAAGGCGCGTGTGGTGGCCTTTGCCGACCTGGGGATGGAAGCCATCTATGAATTCGAGGTGGAAGATATGCCGGTGACAGTGGCGGTGGACTCTCGGGGCAACAACATACATGAAACAGGCCCGGCCTACTGGTCAGCCAAGATTGCCGAACTCGATACCAAGCTCTCCTGAGTCGCCAACTCGCAGGTCCTATTCAACAATAGGCACTGCGTAAAAAAGTGACCCCAGGGTCTGATGCCAGTCAGTTAAGCATTTTTGTGACTGAGTATTCGAAATGTTGAATAACAGGAGCTGTGCCAGGGTTAACACGTCAATCTGGCTGACACCTTTGCCCTGACTGGCATCCAATAAAAAGAGGGAGGCATGATGCCTCCCTCACTCTTTGGCCCTTATCCCTCGCGGGCTGAGACTCACACTCTCTTAACTGACTTGCATTAGACCCCAGGGGCGCCTTTTTCTATGCGTGGCAGGCCAGATTGGCGACCTGCTCATGGGCGGGGTCGTCCTGCTTGAACGTTGCTCACTGGGGTATTTTGCCCCCCTGTAATCTTTGTTGATGACCTCGTCTGTGCCTACGACTGTTCATCCCACTCTGCCTTTGCACGGTTTTATCCTTTCGCTCGATCGGCCCGGTATCAATGGTTGAGATAGACATCCTGTCCGCCATAGGCCAGTGCGCCGTTGTGAACGGGGAGGGCGGTCCTTGCCGGTTCGAAGAAGCGAGTCAGCACCCCGAAGCGTTGTCCCAGCTTGCTTAGCTTGGCGCGATCCAGCGAGACCTGCTCAGGCAGCCAGGTCAGGACGGCCGCGCAGTGGCCATTACCCAGACTCTGCTCCAGCATGCGTTGCCAGTTTTTGATCTTGGGGCTGTGTACCACCAGCACGCGATCAGGATTGATCCCCTGTGCCTGCAGCTGTTTGGCTACCGGCAGACCCGGCGGCGCAATGAGCAGGATCCAGCCCGTGTCGCCGTGGCTCAGTCTCACCAGCTCATCGAGCAGCGGCGGTTCCTGGCTGGCAGATGCCGTGAGAGGTTCATCTTCGATCTTGCCTTGATGCCGAGTGGGCCAAGGATTGCTCATGCTGACAGAGGCGGCAAAAAGGGGATGACTCATGGGCTGGCTCATATGCTTTTCCTGTATGAATAACCATGCTGTATGTGCATACAGTAGTTGCAGCTCACACCAGTGACAAGCCATTTATGGTCAATAATGTGATCAAGCTGGCAGGAATTATATTCATGCAATTGATTTTAAAAGATATTTATTTTTCGCTGAATGTGGGTGTTTTTTAGGCTATGGACAAAATGGGAGCCGGCGCCCATGGTTATACAGTCACTTTGTGAAGAGGAGAGATGAGGATGGACGTTAGCACCTTGCAACGAATAGATGCCAATATTCTGCTCGGGATCATCAATGAGAAGCTGCGGCTGGAGTGCGATGGTCTGGAGGAGTTATTGGCCTATTACGACATGACGGAGGATCAGCTCGCGACCCGTTTATTGCAGATAGGCTATCACTACGACCCCATGAGCAATCAGTTCAAGGCCTGACTCTTATACACAAATATTGTGAACTGATTGGCACTTTTCCCGATTTCCAGGATCTGATCTCCTATGTGACTCCCGAACATGGTAACGATCATGCTAACTTTTGCTCTTCATCGTGCGG
>NZ_JAACGC010000111.1:0-7464 GCF_029237385.1 Aeromonas sp. 1HA1 | reverse complement strand
CCCATTTTTGCCTCTACCGTCTCGCGGCGAAACACGCCCATCTTGCCCCGATACTGGATCACCCCTTTCCCTGCTAAACCGGTCTTTAATGCCCCAGTTCTAGCGACCAGCCGAAGGCTATAGGGCGTGGCTGGTAACTCCTAATCCTCCAGTCGTAGACAAGCCCATGCCAAGCTCTTACGCCTTGTCAGTGCGTCTTTTCGGGCTGTTGCTGTTCAAGCCCCCCGGGTAGTAATACGGGGGGAATTCCCAGACAACCATGCTCACAACATCCACGGGGGAGGGGTGTTATCTCTCACTAAGTGGGGGTTTTATCATTAAGCTCTTGTTTTGCAAGCAACCGCCCCAATATCCGTATGGATCATGCCGCTCAATAGAAAATCTGACTCGAGGTATCGTGATGCAGCTAGAGGAATTTGTTCAATCGGCTATTCAACAAATAGCCAGAGGCGTATCCAATGCGTCTGATGATGTTGCCAGCCTGGGAGGGCGAGTGAACCCTCATGACCACATTGCATCAAGATCTCCACGTCTTACCAATATAGATTTTGATGTTGCGCTGGTTGTAAGTGAAGGTTCGCAGTTGCAGGGGGAGGGGAAAGTGTCATTGATAAAGGTTTTTAGCCTTGGTGGATCAGCTCAGGAATCCAACGCATATCAGCAAACCAGCAGGGTAAAGTTCACTGTTGCCGTAGAGCTACCAAAGAATTTGAAGGCTGGCAGCACTATGGAAGAGGAACAGGATGCGCTTAACGTACTTTATGCGGCCTCGACACCAGAAAACGTTTGGAAGAAGTAGGATTTACTCATTATGCCGATAACCCTATTTATCGGCATCTTGTAGCTTGGTTCTTCTCTTGAACTCGATTTTTATCATTCAATAGCCTGGGGGCGTATGGATAATCCAAAAAAAATCATGCAGATCACACCTGCTGATGGTTGGTACTATCGTGTAGATGCCGTTAATGTTGCTGTCTTTCCTGTAGCCATGTGGGCATTGCAGGATTCGGGAGAAATCGTTGGGATTGTTGATTTGGGAAGTGGATTGCAGCCATTGCATCAATCTCCAAAAGGCCGTTACTTGCAGTTTGAGCAACTTACGCCAGAAGAACGACTCAAAGCAGCTCAACGTTGAGAACAATGATTATGGCTAAAATCATTAGAGGCAATGCTGACGGTAAAAATGGTGAAAATCAGAGCTACACCATACCTGGTCGTGGCACGATTTCTCGTAGTAAAGCGGTTACAGAGGTAAAGCAAAAAAAGCATCCAAATCATCATGTTATTGTGGTGAATGATGTTGAATATATTCGTGCTAATCGTGATAGCTCTAAGCCCAATAACATAGATGAAAAATGATACAACGCATTGATGTATCTCATATCTAGGGGCCTCCGGCCCCTTTGTTCTACCTACAAGCCTGACCGCGCATAATGCTACGTTTTGTTAAATGCCCATCCGAAACCGGCCGATAAGCCAGCCCACGCAATTTTGCTGGTTTATCAGGTATTTACTTGGATGGAACGAGAGTTGACCAAAAACTTCATTTTTCGCTGGTTTGAATGCGGCTTTTCAGTTGAAGAGGTGGCAAATCTATGTTTCGTTTCTGTGAAGCAGGTCACATATTGGGATAAGGGCAAAGAGATCCCACCTGCTTATAAACGGCTTATGCGTATGGCTTCGGGTAGGGAGTTGCCCACTATCTGGAAGGAATGGGAAGGCTGGCGGATGAAGAATGATTGCCTTGTCTCCCCGACAGGAGTCACCTATGACAGGCGAAGGCTGGAGGCCATAGCCATCATCCAAGCGGAGAGATCAGAGCGACAGATGGCCGCTTTCTACTGGAGGAAAAAGTTAGGCGTTATGTGAATGGTGGGGGCTACGGCCCCCATTTCGTTCATTTCTTCAAATCAGCCTTCATGGCTTTAAAGAGGTTGCTGTAAGCTTCATTTCTCTCAGAACGTGGCCCGTCATTGGTATCCACCATCCTCTGTGCATACAGGGATACTTCCTCGGAGCCAAAAAGATTACAGCGCGTTTGCCAGAGAGCAAAACCCTTGGAGTTTGCATCAGACGGCTCTACAGCAGCCTTATGAAGTGCATCCAAGAGTCCCAGATATGCAGTTCTCATTTCTTCATACTGTCGATCCGTTCGCTTAGATGAGCGGGCTCTCAAGTCCGAGTGGACTGTACTGATTAACGTACCAATACCCAATCCACCAACGATCCCCGAAATCAATGTGTAGTCCATGGAAACTCCTATTCATATCATGGTCAATGCTACCACAGACCATTGGGTGGATAGGAAAGGTACTCGTCGGCGCGTTGCAAAAGCTGGAGGCTGCGCCCCCCGCGCTTTAGTGTAAGGGCCCCTGCTCTAAACACTCGCCCGAGTGGGCCTGGGCCGAGAGGTTGCCCGTATGGCCCTACCATCGAGGATGGAAGGGTTCCGAGAGGGTAGGGGATGGGGTAGAATTCCCCCCGTATTACTACACGGGGGGGAGCAGAAGACTCATGGAAATCTTATATAAATACTACTCAAAGCTTGATATTAATTATTTTTTAAACCCAACAATTAAAATTAGTTATATTAGAAAGCTAAATGACCCGTTTGAAAGCATAGTAAATAAAAACATAAAAAATGAAATGCTAGGTTATGACGCAACCAAGGAAAGAAATTTAGGCAAAGAGATACAGTTTTATTCATTGTTAAGCCATGTAGGGGTCGTATCTCTAACTGAAACGCCAAGAAATATTTTGATGTGGTCACATTATGCAAACGAACACAAAGGGATTTGTATAGGATACAAAACAAATTTTTTAGACCACCACAGACATAAAATAGACTCAATACTCCCAGCATTTTACAGACCAATAAAAGTAAACTATGACAATATCAGATATGATCCACATACAGATATATTTCAATCGGAAAATAGATCCCAACTGGTTAAAAAGGCCATACTAAAAACTTTAATAACAAAGGGTGATGACTGGATATATGAAAAAGAACATCGTTCAATCATCCCATTGTCACATCACGACTATATCCAGTTCAACAGTAAAACTAATAGTTTTGAATTTTATCAAAGTCAATTCAATGAGATTGAGCGTATTAATACTGAGAATGGATTTAGATTCAAAAACCTGACCGAAGTAGACATACAAATGGTCAACGAGGAAAATGATCTAATGTTTATGCTATCAATCAACCCAGAATCAATAGCATCGATATATCTAGGCTGTAAATCAGATTATATTGATAACTGTCTCTTATATAAAAAAATAAAATCACACCCAAGTTTATCGCACATAAATGTATACCAAGCCTCAGCCAGCAGAGAAAGGTTCGAGCTTGATATGACTCCTTTCGTCAATGATCTTGATGACTATATATCATAAGACCTTGGGAGCTGCTTGTCTGGGACAGGAAGCAAAGGCAGCCACCACCAGCGCCCTATAGCCTTCGGCTGGTCGCTCTAACTGGGGCATTAAAGATCGGTTTGGCAGGGAAGGGGATGATCCAGTCTCAGGGCTATATCAGCGTGTTCCGCCGCGAGACTGCTGGAGAAAAAGGTGGCTGCTTGTAGGGGCAGCCACCTTTCTAATCAAACCTTATCACCTTACCTTTTTAAAAATCAGCAAAATAAGAAACATACATATTGGGAAACCGAGTATTGCAGCTTCAAAAACAATGTTCGTTGCTTCATTAATATTTTCTATTATTGCCCTATGATACTCTAACGAAACAGGGCCAGACAAAAGAACACTTTCTTTTTCTGATATGTGGCCAAATGATAAAGATGCCAAGGCCAGCCAAAAATAATAGCCTAGAAAAATAAATGCAATTGCCGACCAGCGTATAATGGTTTTCGTTTTAGTTGTTAACATCTGACACTCCACTCAATATACCACCGACTGAACCACCAGAATAAGGTGATAACTTACCGATTGCTGATGCAACCTCAGCCAATGCACGAAATATCACATCATCATTAGCTGGCAATGCCTCGGTAGCGTTCGGGTATTGCTTTCTAAATTCAGCAGTAACCTCTACGACCTGCATAGAAGACCCCGAAATCTTCTCTATCAGATAACGCTGCAAAGATACAGGAACAGCGAAATCCTCCTCAGAATCAATCCTCATTTGAGAATTTGTTGTATAGCCGCCCTTAAAAACAGAGGAACCAGCCATTTTAACTCCATCGGTAGTATGTGTTGTGCAGTTCTTCCCTGTTACATCATAATTATCAATGGTATGACCGTTTTTCTTTGTCTTCTCGCCCATATCAGGAGTAGGGATGGCAGGAACTCCGCTAGACCAAAGACGTTCAAAATACTTTCTAGCAATGGCAGGATCAGCATCATTAATCATGAAAACTCTAGCTGACTTACTATAAAGCTCATCACGATAATACTCTCTGGCATCGTCATACTTGAAGAAATTCAAGATGCCATCACCAACAGCCCCTCGAGGATTTCCGACTCGACCAAATCGACCATATGTATAAACAAACGGGCTGTTACTCTCATGAACAGAAACGAAAGCGTGTCCAGCACCTTTAATCTCAGTCCAGACAAAGACACCATTTTCTATTGGATTGACTGGCTTCTTGCACTCGTCATCCGTTCCCAGCCACATCCCCTCGGCCTTCTTGATCAGCTGAACGAAGCCTACATCATCTTTTTTCAGATACTGGATCGGCTCGCCGGTGGCCAACTCGTTGTCCTGCCACAGGCCCAACCCCTTACCATATTGCTTCATCTGCGCCGGAGTCATATCTCCCCCAAACCAATAAACGAGGCGCGCATTGTGCCACGAGCTACAGGCGAGCCCAAAATCTGAATGACGTAGGACGACACTGATTGTCGAAAAGAATCGTCTTATCACCCTGAAAGGGCTAAGAAAAGATGACAGAAGACCGTAATAGCGGCTTGTCTTCGACAGGAGGACAAGGCAGTCACCACACGCGCCCCATAGCCTTCGGCTGGTCGCTCTAACTGGGGCATTAAAGATCGGTTTGGCAGGGAAGGGGGGATCCAGTCTCGGGGCTATATCCGCGTGTTCCGCCGCGAGACTGTAGGGGCCAAATTAGCATAGAGGGGCGGCTTGTAGGGGCTAACGCCCCTGATTCGGTAACGGTTACTCCTCTTCAGATGACGTAGCTCGCGGGATTAGTTGACCAACCCAAGCAGACTGACAGGCATCCCGAAGACGAACAGCCAATTGCTTATCGAGTGGATAGGTCATATCAGCGGCGATGGCCGTCAGATATGTCAGCAGCTCATCAGCATCTGAACGGTCAAAAGTAACAGTGACTTTTTTCTGCTTCAGGCGAGAACGATATGCGGCCTGCTTCTCAGCTGGAGTCATGGCACGTTCGCCAGCAGTTGGCCTTCCACGGGAACGTTTGGGCTTGGCCAGCTCGGGGGAGGGGACACTTTTAGCAACTGTTACCAATTCAATAGCTGGAACGTGTTCAGGCTCTTGATGTATTTCAGTAACGGTTACCGAAGGACTGGCTTTGGGTTTCTTCGATGCTGGTTTTATTTTAGTCACAGTTACCTCTAATGATTGCTCGGCAAAGACGGCCTCTGGATTCGAGGATGAACGCTTTGCAATAACTTCGGCGATCATCACCGCGTTCTTGGCGTTGAGCTCTTTCATCGCTTCATGAAGCTGCTTGGACGAATCAGGATAAACGGCAGGCTTCTTGGGTGGCCTGGGCGGCAAGGAAACAGCTTCCCTCTCCAATTTATCAGCGGCCATATCAGCCTCAATCATAAGGGATTCGATGGCTCGCCGAAGCGGGATTGGCCTGCGTGGCCAGACTGGCTCCTCAAGAGGTAAATCAGAAGGCGTAAGACCAAGAGCCTCTAACGCATCAATCATATCGAAAATGTTGTCCTTCTTGATAGCCACAAGAAGACTGTCATACCGCGCACGAAGTTGAGCAATCTGAGATTTGTAGTCCATGACGAACCCCTTTTAGTCACCGTTACCATAATCATTATAGCAACAGTGACTAAATAGGCAATCGATTTGGTAACCGTTACCAAATGTTTTTCACGTAATGCGGTATGGCCGGGGAAGACCGTTCGCAGTGACGCGGTTATATTTTTTATACCCGTTCACTAGCTATGAACGGTCATCCGATGGTGCATTTTTGGTATCGCCGCCAGCAAAGAGGGCAGCATTGTATTTCCTGCGCAGGGTATCCCCATCAGGGTCACAATACACATCCACCGGCTGGCCCTGGTACTTCACTACCGCATGGCAGGCGCTCATTGCAACCACACGAGCGAGTTCGTCCGGCCAGTCATCACTATGAAGGGCCTGCACGTCATCGCCCTTGCGAAGAGAAAAGCAATAATCGACCCGAAATGATCCTGGATCTTCTTTCACCAACACATGGCAACTGATAACCAGACGATAGCCAGCGAACGGCCCTACAGAAAGAACCCCGCCAGGAGACGCAACAGGAGCGCCGCCAGGACGTACCCCATCAGCGGGCGTATCACCCACCGCCCCAGAAACCGGAGCAGCGGCAGCAGCGCCCTGAACGGCCTTAGCAGGAGCATCAATATACTCAGGCTTGATGAAACCAAAGTAGAGACAGAATCCCATAACACCCAGAAAAAACAGTATTTTAGGGTCTCGTAATATCGAGCTACCCGCAGCTGTATCCGAGACTTTACCGGTTGTAGTTGAATCATAAAGTTTGAAAACATACTTGGGCACCTTGTTGAATGGCTTGGCTTGCAACACATGAGAGGCAGACGTGCCGGAGTTATCCGACAGGTGGAGAACGGTCTTGTAGCGACCACCAATACCCAACACGGCCATATTCGTATGGCGGATGGCGGTTTCTGCAGGGGCGCGAACAACGGAATGCACTTTGCTGATATTCGGCGTGGTGAAAACGAAATCCCAGTTATGGTGACGGTGCATATCAAAGGCCACGTCGATTGTTTCCGGCCTGCCATCCTGCTTGGCCTGCTCCGTGCCACCTGGATAAGCGAGACGGTCTAAATCGCTTTGGCGCCAGGAAGGTGGAAATACCCGCTGTACTTCATCGACCAGGAAGAAAACACCCTTGGGTGCCCAGTGATAGAAACGAGCGAAATGATCCCGACCCTCCTGGGATTCGGTTTCGACATACGTTACCTGGAAGTCATCCGGCACCGCCTTGCCCAGGACCTCTCTACACCGCTCAGCCGTGAAGCCACGCACGTTGGTGACGATATGACGGCCTGCCTTGATGGCTGGCAACACATCGGTATGAATGGCCCCTGACGACTTATAGGAACCAGGGGCGCCGTGATGGATCTTGATAGACATTTACCACCCCATCATATTGAGCATGAAGCGGGTAACAAACGCCTGGGAAAGGATTGTCAAACCCTTATCAAAATGCAGGTAAAGCAATATCCCCCGTAGCCCAGGAGGCAATAAATTAAAAG
>NZ_JAACGC010000110.1:0-7745 GCF_029237385.1 Aeromonas sp. 1HA1 | reverse complement strand
GCCGCACGATGAAGAGCAAAAGTTAGCATGATCGTTACCATGTTCGGGAGTCACATAGGAGATCAGATCCTGGAAATCGGGAAAAGTGCCAATCAGTTCACAATATTTGTGTATAAGAGTCAGGCGCTTATCTGTGAACTGATGATGGCGTAAACGGTTTTTGCGCTTCACTGGGATGATATAGTAATGCCTCAGTACATAACGATTACTGAGGCATTTATATTAGATAAATAGCCTAGGGCTATCGTTGATTATTATGTACGAAAGCTACCAATCAAACCCTGCAGTTGGCTAGCAAGTCTCGTCAATTCATCACAAGCTTGCGACATTTGATTCGCTCCAGCGGAGACATCTTCTGCCGCAACGCTAATATTTGAGATGTTACGATTCAACTCCTCACTTACTACTTCTTGCTCTTCTGTTGCTGTTGCGATTTGGGTGCTCATTTGTGATATTTCGTTTGTCGCCAGACGAATATTAGCGATCACAGTGCCAGCTTCTTGAGCCTTTTCGACAGTATCATGTACAATCGCTTGACTAAGTTGCATGGTGTGGCCGGCGTGTGAGGCTCTTTGTTGTAGCTCTTGTATTATTGTATTTATTTTTGTGGTCGAGTCTTGAGTCTGCTTTGCTAATGTACGCACTTCATCAGCCACAACAGCAAATCCCCGGCCTTGTTCACCAGCCCTTGCGGCCTCAATTGCTGCATTAAGGGCTAATAAATTAGTTTGTTCCGCAATACCTTGAATTACATCCAGTACAACACCAACATTATGACTATTTTCATCAAGTTGATTAATTACTAATGCTGTTTTTTCAATAGATTCAGCAACACTCTCTATGCTTGCAATTGTATTAATTACAGTTTCTGAACCATGTTCCGCCGAACGGCTCACTAATGTCGCAGTGTTGGCAGCATCAGAGGTATTTCTTGACACTTCTTTAACTGTTGCTTGCATTTCATTCATCGCAGTAGCAAGTTGATGAAGTTCATTTTGCTGCTTATTCATGCTCTCAGCAGACAATTTTGCTACCGCACTAATTTCCTCCGCAGAGGAACTTAACTGCACAATAGAACCAGAAACCTCACTTACTAGTTTATGTAGATTGTTTTGCATTTTAGAAATGCCCGATGCAAGCATGCCTATCTCATCGAGATTAAACTCTTGTAACTTGACCGTCTTTGTAAGGTCTCCGTTAGAGACCGCATCAACTATTGTAAGGAGCGCGTTAATCGGTGTTTTAATTTGGCTATTTAAATAACGCAAAACAAAAAGCATGAATATAATACATACAATCCCTAGTATAGTACTATTTCGCATGGCTGAATAATAAACCAATTCAGACTCATCATTAAGGGTATGGCCTACCCGTACATTTATATCATCCAACTTGTCAGCTAACTGAAGAACATTATTTATACTTGTAATGTCGCTGAAAATCATATCAACTTGATGTGTATCATTGCGTATCATTGCATTGTAATATGATTCCAGTGAGGCTAAATACTCTTTCCCCATCTTGTTTAACTCATGAAAAACAGCCTCTTCCTCAGGTGAGTTAAAGTCCAAAGCTAGATAGTTTTGAGCGGCAGCATTATAGGTCAACTGTAAATTTTTAACTTGTTCTTTCCGAGAAATGATCTCCGGCTGATTTCCTTTATAAAAATAAATCGTTGCAGCCAGCTGACTTCTCCTTGCGCTCTGCAATGTTTTTTGCATAGTTCCAGCATAACTAACAGATGGCAAAAGATTTTCAGCCATTACCGTTGTTATTTCGTCAAGATGGGATATTTTAGACACTTCATACGACATAAGACTCAATATGAATATACCCACCAAGCCTAATGCACCGAATAGCTTCTGCCCAATCGTTAACCGCTTTAACATGTAGACCTCTTTTTATAGATAACGTTGTTTTCATCTGAGTGTTTGTTTTATTAAATTCTCATTCATTGTTTTTATATTAAAATTAAAATGCAGAGCTAATAAAGAAAATGCACCTATTACAACATCACCATATTTTAATGGTGGGAAATTCAATTGCCACTACTGCCCTTTACCGCTAGCAGATAGATATTAATCAAACGGCATTTTATATTGAACATAGCAGAGTAATATAGTTTAAAATGTGACTTGCCGCAATAATTCACTATTATCAAAAAGGTTTTTAAAAACCATAGGGGGATGCAAATGAACTCCTTATATGAGTTGAAAGTTCCCATGCGGAACCAGGTAATGCCTCCAATACATTGCAGTGGTGTTTTTCTATAAAGGCGCAGATGACTTTCTCGTGGATTTCAAAGATCGAGAAAAACAGATGGTTTACGGGCCCGTCGCTTGAGGCACGTTCTGAGCGTCAGGTTGTTACGCTCAATACGCTGGATGAATATTTTCCGGTCAGATGTATCTCGGCATGTTTAATGGGATGGTCGCCTCTACCCAGAGCGGCATCTGAAGTGTGAATTGCACCTTCTTTACTTCCCTAAGCCCGTCATCTGCGCCATACACACCATAAATAAACAGGCTCTGCCTGATGTGGCAGAGCCTGTTGTACCAACGCAATCCAAACCGAGTGATTTACAACGTCTTGCCGTCGCTTGCGATCACCGATTGATACCAGTGGAAGCTCTCTTTCTTGATGCGACGCAAGGAGCCGCCCTGCTCATCGCGGTCCACATAAACGAAGCCATAACGCTTCTGATAGCCGTTGAGCCAGCTCAGGATGTCGGTGAAGGACCAGGCGCAATAACCAATCAGTTCAACCCCGTCTTGCAGCGCCTCCTGACAGGCGATGAGATGACTCTTGAGGTAGGCGATGCGGTAATCATCGTCCACCTTGTCACCCGCCCCCAGTTGGTCAAACTCGCCGAGGCCATTCTCGGTGATCATCAGCGGCAAACCATAGCGGGAAGAGAGGCGGCGCAGGGCGATACGCATCCCGGTCGGGTCGATGGCCCAGTCCCAGTTGCTGGTTTCCAGATGCGGGTTGGGCGCCGTTTTGTAAAGACCGGGAATGCCGCTCGAGGGGGTGGTGCCCTTCTGCCCTGTGGTGTTGATGCGCTGCAGGGTCTGACCGCCCAAGGGGTTATCGGTGTAGGTCAGGGTGTAGTAGTAGTTGACGCCAATATAATCTGGCATGCCTTCACGCAGCAGCGCCAGATCGCCGGGCAGGATCTCAGGCGCCTCGCCATTTTCTTTCAGATAGGCAAGCGCCGCCTGGGGATAACGGCCGAAGCAGTAGGCATCCAGCCACCAGTAGCTGGTGAACTCCTCGGCATTTTCGAACGCCAGCATGTCTTCGGGGTCACACGACGCCGGATAGGCGGGCGAATAGGCGAAGCTCGGGCCGATCAGGCCGTTTGGCACATGCTGGCGAAACGCCTTGATCACCCGGGCATTGGCCAGAAACGCGATATGGTTGGCAGCAAAGAAGCGCTTGCGGTCTTGCACTGCGGGCGGATGGGTGCCGAGCTGATAGGCGTTGGTCAGGTTGTAATTTTGCTCGTTGAGCGACACCCAGTACTTCACCTTGCCGGCAAAGCGCTGATACAGCGTCACGCAGTAGCGCTCGAAATCCTCGATGATGCGTCTGTCTTCCCAGCCGCCGTACTCCTCTTGCAGCGCTTGCGGCAGATCCCAGTGGTAGAGAGTAAGCACCGGCTCGATCTTGTGCGCCAGCAGGGTGTCAATCAGCTTCTCGTAGAAGGCCAGACCCGCTTCGTTCACCTCACCCCGGCCGGTGGGGAAGATGCGCGGCCAGCTCACCGAAAAGCGATAGGCCTTGAGCCCCATCTCCGCCATCAGCGCCACGTCCTCCTCCATGCGGTGATAGTGATCGACCGCCACGTCGCCGTTGCTGCCCTCAAAGGTCTTGCCCGGCAGCTTGGTGAAGAGATCCCACACCGAGGGCCCCTTGCCATCGGCATTCCAGCCCCCTTCCACCTGATAGGCGGCGGAGGCGGCGCCCCACAGAAAATCTTTCGGGAAGTCATTGAGCGTGTGGTGATGCATCTGGTGTTGCTCCTTCTGCGCTGATGGTTCAGCCATCTCTGATACGTCGACGCCCCCATACAAGGCGCCCCGAATAAATTGGCATAAGCATCGAACAGTTCTAAAATTCCGTCCAATGACAAATGTGGCCATTCAACATTCCCAACAGGAATGAAAGGAGCTGTGGTGGAGCTACGGGATCTGAAAGCCTTCGTGACCCTGGGGGAGGTGTTGCACTTCGGTCAGGCGGCAGTGCGCCAGCATGTCACCCAGTCGGCCCTGAGCAAGCAGATAAGGCGGCTGGAGGAGGAATTTGGCGGTGAGCTGTTCGAGCGCAACGCCAGCAGCACCCGCCTGACCGTGCTGGGTCGGGCGCTCTATGAGGATGCCTGTGCCCTGGTAGCCCAGAGCGAACAGCTAGGGCGCACCGCTCGCGACGCGCTGGCAGGCAATAGCGGCACCCTGCGCGTCGGCTTCGGGGTTGCCACCAAGATACTGGTGCCCGCCGCCATCGCGCGCTTTCGGGCCGAGCGCCCGCAGGTGACCATAGAGCTCAACGACCTCTCCACCCATCACCAGTTGCTGGCCCTGAGCGAAGGCAGGCTGGATATCGGCTTTTGCCGCCTGCCTGCCCCCAAGGGGTGGCACTGCCTACCTGTGGTGCAAGCGCACTTTGTCGCGGTACTGCCCGCCAGTTACAGAGAGGTACACGAGCTGGCGGATCTGGTGGACAAGCCGCTGGCCATTCTGCGCCGGGACAAGGCGCCCTCGTTTTACGACAACCTGATGCACTACCTGGCCCAGAGCGGAGTGCGCTTTCGCGATATCCAGTACGTGAATGACTTCGCCGCCGGGGTCGCCACCGCAGCCGCGGATATCGCCTGGACCCTGGTGCCCTCCTCCACCACCATAGAGCACCCGGATGTGCTCACCCTGCCCCTGCGCGAAGCCGAGGCAAGCTGGACGATCGGTCTCATTCGCCCGCCCCACGGCAAGGGTCCGCTCATTGATGCCTTCTGGCAGATTATCGCTACCATGACGGCGCCAGCGGTCGAACCGGATTAACCTCTGCCACGCCCCCCCGCCGCCTCTCCCTCCCGGGAGAGGTCCCCACCAGGGATGGCGGCCCCATGACGGCCTTTATTGCGTGAACCGCGTCTGCCAATGATGGGGAAGAGAGACCAGATCATCTTTTCGATCAAGGCATTAAGGTAGGTAGGTCAGGCCGGATAGTAGTAGCTTTTCGACAGTTGGCTCCATTAGAATCAACCGGCTTATTTCCACTACCGCACCTTGATACCGGACGCCTTCCTGCTCATGCTACTTCTTCCTCGGTTCCTGAAAATTGACCTGCGCCGCCTCATACTCGTACTGGCCGTCATCAGCGTCATGGCGACCCTGGGCAACAGTTTTTATGCCACTTACGAGGCACAGCGGGCACTGCTGATCAGCAACACCCTGGATGCCAATCGCGTCTATGCGGCCAAGCTGGCCGAGATGACCAACACCATGATCCAGTCCAGTCAGAGCCAGCTGGCCTACAGCGCCGCCCTCCTCGCCCCCGCCATGACGGATCACAATACCCTCTTGAGCGAAGTGCGGCGACTGCAACAGCAAACGGCGACCTTCAACTCGGTGGCCATCGTGAATGCCGATGCCATGGTCATGGCCGTCTATCCCGATACGCTGCAGATAAAGGGTGCCAAGCTCACCTCCCAAAGCGCCAAGCTGTCCATCACGACCCACCAGCCGATGATCACGGATCCGTTCGTTTCACTCTCGGGCAACTATCTCATCAGCATCTCCTACCCTATCTTCGACAAGGAGCAAACCTATCTGGGCTATGTGACGGGCACCATCTACCTCCAGTCACAGAACATGCTCTCCGGCATATTGGGCCAGCACTACTACCGGGATGGCTCTTCCCTTTATGTGGTTGACCGCAACAGAACTCGCATCTACCACCCGGACAACGCCAGGGTAGGCGAAAAGATCCGCGACAATGCGGTGGTCGACAAGGTACTAAACGGCGAAGAGGGGGCGCTGGAACTGACAAATGACGAGGGGACTGACATGCTGGCCGGATTCGCCCCCATCCAGCAGACCCACTGGGGAGTCGTCGCACAGCGCCCCCGCACCGCCACCCTGGCCGGGCTGGACACGCAGATGATGACAGTGCTGTTCAAGCTCATTCCCATCAATCTGCTGATCCTGCTCTTCATCTGGATTTCCGCCATCTTCATCTCCAAGCCCCTGTGGCAACTGGCCAACAAGGCCAAGCTGATGGATCAGCAGGAGGCACTGAAAAACATCGCCAGGATCCGGGTCTGGTACTTCGAGGCGGCCCAGCTCAAGCAAGCCATGCTCAAAGGGCTGGGTCTGCTCAATACCAAGATTGATAAGCTGCACAGCGACAGCCACACTGACGCTATGACGGGCCTCTCCAATCGAAGGGGCATGCAGCAGATGCTGGATCACTATCAGGCCCTGGGCCGGCCCCTCGCCGTGATAGCGCTGGACATAGACCACTTCAAGCAGATCAATGACAGCTTCGGCCACGATGTCGGGGACCAGGTGCTAAGCGCGCTGGCCAGCCTGATGCAGCAGGGAGCCAGACAGGCAGATGCCTTGTGTCGCAGCGGTGGCGAGGAGTTTCTGGTGCTGCTGCCCGAGCTGTCGCTTCACCTTGCCCACGAGATCGCCGAACGGCTGCGCCAACGGGTAGCCGCCCATCCCATGCCCGGCACCGGGCACATTACCATCTCGCTCGGCGTCGCCTATTGGCCTGGCGAGGGGAACGACGATCTCAGTGCCGTGTTGAAGCAGGCCGACAAGGCGCTCTATGAAGCCAAGCATCGTGGTCGCAACCAAACTGTGGTGGCCAACGACCAAGGTGCCCTCATCCATGACGACGCGCCCCCCCTTCTAGTAGCACCGCCTGCTGATACCCAGGAGCACGTGATCACCGGCTAGACACCGTCATTTGGAGTGCGCACAGGACCTGGCCATGGGATCGCTTAAACGAACGCCGTGCTATGGCACGCTTTATCGTGGGGATCAGGTGCAACATGGGGCGGGATACTGCGGAAATGCTGAAGACGAACCAAACCTGTTCAGACGGCTTGCACTTGGGAGAGCTGTGTCAGGCGAATAGCTCACCCTTACACGCAGAGCAATCGTTGCGTCGATAAAGATAAAACGCGCCCTGCATAAGGCGCATAACATCGACGGTCGGCTTCAATATCACACTGGCTTGTGCGAGCCCGTTTATTAATGCGGGCCCGGAGGGATCGCATGACAGGATCCGCTCCGGATTATATTCAGATGTCAAGCTACTGGGTCACCCGGCTTGGATTTGCCTTTCCTCCCCCCTACTTCAAACGCAGATCATTATTGACAGAGGTCACACCGTTAACGCTTCCTGCAACAAAAACCGCCTTGCTGATATTGGCCCTGTCTTTAACAAAGCCACTCAATTGCACCACACCTTTAAAGGTTTCAACATTTATTTCAGCCGATTTCAGATCCGGGTCTTTAAATATGGCTGCGACAACCTTGGTGGTAATCACAGAATCATCGACATATTCGCCAGTGCCTTCTTTGGTTGAGGTTGATGCACAGCCTACCGCCTGACTCTTATACACAAATATTGTGAACTGATTGGCACTTTTCCCGATTTCCAGGATCTGATCTCCTATGTGACTCCCGAACATGGTAACGATCATGCTAACTTTTGCTCTTCATCGTGCGGCC
>NZ_JAACGC010000109.1:0-7932 GCF_029237385.1 Aeromonas sp. 1HA1 | reverse complement strand
GAACAGGGATTGCAGGCTGGAGCTCACTCTGGGAAGGCTGGCAAACACTGCAAAGTAAACTGGACGGCTTTATTGCCGCCAAAGAGATGATGGCTTCGGGGATCAAGATCTGATCAAGAGACAGGTACTGGCCGATGTCGGCCATCAGGTTATCTGTGTCGATGTCGATGAACAGAAGGTGGCTGACTTGATGGCCGGCCAGGTTCCCATCTATGAACCCGGATTGGAGGCGCTGCTCCAGCGCAATATCAAGAGCGGTGCTCTGGTGTTTACCACGGATGTTGTGCTGGCCGTCAAACACGGCGAGGTGCAATTTCTGGCGGTCGGCACGCCGTCGGGGGACGATGGCTCCGCCGATCTTTGCCATGTGCTGGCGGTGGCCGACACCATAGCTCGTCATCGTGATGCCCCCGTCATCATAGTCAACAAGTCGACCGTGCCGGTGGGCACGGCCGAGAAGGTGATGGCCAAGGTGAATGTCATCTTGCAGCAGCGGGATCTCTCCTTTGCCTTCGATGTGGTTTCCAACCCCGAGTTCCTGAAGGAGGGCTCCGCCATCCAGGATTGCCTGCGGCCGGATCGCATCGTGGTCGGCACTTGCAACGAGGCGTCCCGCCAGCTGATGCGCGAGCTTTATGAGCCGTTCAATCGCAATCATGATCGCATCCTGTTCATGGATGTGCGCAGTGCCGAGCTGACCAAGTATGCCGCCAACTGCATGCTGGCCACCAAGATAAGTTTCATTAACGAGATGGCCGGTCTGGCCGAGCGGGTCGGCGCGGACATCGAGATGGTGCGCCAGGGCATAGGGTCGGATCAGCGCATCGGTTATCAGTTCATCTACCCTGGCTGTGGCTATGGCGGGTCCTGTTTCCCCAAGGATGTCAAAGCCTTGCTGGCAACAGCCCAGGAACTGCAATATGACACGCCGCTGATCCGGGCGGTGGAACGGGTCAATGAGCAGCAAAAATCGCGGCTCTACGAGCTGTTGTCCGGCTTCTTCAGCGCCCAGGGGGAATCCCTGGCGGGCAAGACCATCGCCCTGTGGGGGTTGGCATTCAAACCCAATACCGATGACATGCGCGAGGCCCCGAGCCGTGCCCTGATGGAGGCCCTCTGGCGTGCTGGCGCCACAGTGCAGGCCTATGATCCCGAGGCCATGCAGGAGACCCAGCAGCTCTATGGCTATTGTGACAACCTGAGGCTGATGGGGACCAAGGAGGCCGCCGTGTTTGGGGCCGATGCCCTGGTGATCTGCACCGAGTGGAACCACTTCAAGGCCCCCAACTTCGTCACCATCAAGCAGGCGTTGACATGGCCGCTGATCGTGGATGGCCGCAACCTGTTTGATCCGGGTCGCATGCGGGATCATGGCTTTCATTACTATGGTATTGGGCGGGGCGAGTCGGTAAATAGATAATGGAGACGGGCGTTGAATGAAAATTTATCGCTCATCTCACCCATCTCTTTTTACCAACCAGCAGAGTCGGTTTTACCGTCAAAAATAAACAGAGACGCACCTGAGCTGACCTGGCTGAATAACGCTGTGAGCGTGAAATTCTATGAGGTTATGGCATGGTCACATCTTGTAAATAGGGTGATGTGAGCGCCTTCTTTATACTCATGTAATGGCTATGGATTATCCCCTGACCGGGAAATATGAGGGCAGGTTTATCCCGGGATGACCGGCATCTTATTTATCTGTCTTTCATCAGTGCGAATTTATTTATTCGGAAGGTGTGGTTCGCTTAATTACATTGTTATAAAGGTACTCATACTTGCCCCAAATGGCCTGTCGATGATTCGGCGGGCCATTTTTATGTCCGGTATAAAGGCCTGACCCCAGGCGGGAACTGTCAGGTTTGTTGCGCCATCATGCCAGTTGCGCTGGCAAGGCCCAGATTGGGATGGCAATCACCTGGCTATTCCGGTATATCGTCCACCGGTGCGCTGCTGAAGGTCGCTTTTGACACTATGTTGATGCTCTCGTGCAGTTCGCTGTAGACGATCACGGCCAGGCCTTGTTGCAACTGTTGTCGGACATCGTCGACCTTGTCAGCCAGGCTGACGTCATGCTCACCGTACTCTGTGCCTTCCCGCAGGACGAAGTGTTCGAGCAGGTTGTTGAGGGTATCGGAGTCCAAGTCTTGCCAGGGGATAATCATGGGTTCATCTTCAGTGACCAGAGAGTGGGTATTGTCTATCCCTTGCCAGCAAGCGCAAGGGATTTATGGGGCTGTCAGCGGGTGTACGCAGGTTGTCTGATGAACAACGTCGCCTCTCCACCCACTTCGATCATCTGTTGTGCCAGTCACGCCGCCATGGCCTGAGCTAGGGGTTGCATTGGTTCTGGGCCGTCAACCAGCGGGCGATTCTGTTCCTGCTTGCCCGCTTGTATGTCTATCGGGATGACTATCTGGTGATCGCCTGTATGCAGCCCGGCGCCGACGACGCGATCTATCGGGTCAAGGGGACAGGGCGCAACGGCTATCGACTCGCGCCCTGAGTCTGCTCCTTCACCCATTGGCTGATGCGCTCTTCCAGCCAGAAGTGGGGGCGCCAGGGTGTGCCGTGCAGGAAGCCCACATGGCCGCCCCGTCGGCTCAACTCGTAACGCACCATGGGTGAGAGCTGCTCCGGCTGCGGGATCACGGCCTCTGTCATGAAGGGATCGTCGGCGGCATGGATCACCAGAGTGGGAATGGGAATGCGGGCCAGCAGCCCCAGGCCGGAACAGCGCTGGTAGTAGTGGTCGGCGTTGGCAAAGCCGTGCAGCGGGGCCGTGACCTGCTCGTCGAAGTCGCGCAGGGTGGCAATCTGTTGCACCTGCTGCAGCTGCCAACGTTTGCCCGCCTCGGCCTGGCGCCGGATCTTGTTTTGCAGGTTGTCGCGCATGGTGCGCAGCAGATAGCTCTGATAGACCCGGGAGAAGCCCTTATTGACCCGATCGGCGCAGCTGTCCAGTCGCAGCGGCGCCGAGATCACCACGGCCGCCTGCAGCTCACGGGGGCAGGCCCGTGCCAGCAGATTGACCAGCATGTTGCCTCCCAGTGAATAACCGATGGCGATCAGTGGCTTGCCGGGAAAGCGCTGGCCCAGTTCGGCGATAAGGGCCTGTGCATCCTCGATGGCGCCGGAGTGATAAGCCTGCAGGTGACGGTTGGGTTCGCCGCTGCAGCCACGAAAATGCATCAGTACGGCCTCGTCCCCCTGTCGTTGCAGATGGGCGAACAACCCCTTGGCATAGTGGGAGTGGATGCTCCCCTCCAGCCCGTGAAACAGCACCATCAGTGGCTGCGCGTTCTGGTGGATGTCGCCGCTCCAGGCGAGATCGACGAAATCCCCGTCCGCCAGTTCGAAACGCTCGGCCACGAAGCGGGCCGGCGCCCGTCGCAGCCACTTTGGCAATATGGTTTGCAGATGGGGATTGCGCGCCCACCAGGGGGCGTGGAAGTGACTCTCTATGAGCATGATGGGGTCCGAAACAGGCAACAAAGTACGGCGAGAAGGGGGCTTCTCGCCGCCTTGTCAGGCCAGCAGGCTGTCATGGTGCTCGGCACCGCGCAGCATGGCCTGGATCAGCTCGTTGGCCTCAAACTTGGTCAGCGCCTCGTGGGCGCCCACCTGGTGGGCCCGTTCCACGCTGATCTCGCTGGAGAGCGAGGTGTGCAATATGATGTAGGCTCCCGCCAGCGTCGCGTCGCTCTGCACCTCAAAGGCCAGCTCGTAGCCGTCGAGCCCCGGCATCTCTATGTCGCTCACCAGGATATCGATGGGGGTCTTCTGGCTGGCGCGAGCCTGCATCAGGACCAGCGCATCCTTGCCGTTGGTGCAGACCTCGTAGGGAATATTGATGTAGTCCAGCGCCGCCATCAGCTGGCGGCGGGCGACGGAGGAGTCGTCCACCAGCAGGATCCGCATCGGCTTGATCCGCTCACGCTGCACGTCGGTCAGCACCGGGTAGAGGTGGCTGGGATCGTCCGGGTAGACCCGTGACAGTATCAGCTCCACGTCCAGCAGCTGGATCAGCTGGTCGTTGACCCGGGTTACCCCGGTCACGAACACGTTATGGCCGAGCGCGGCGGGTGGGGATTCGATGTCGCGCCAGTTGCACTCGGTGATCTTGTCGATGCCGCGCACCAGAAAGCCCACCAGGGTGCGGCGGCAGTCGGTGATGATGATGAAGCAGTTTGGCATCTCCTCCTTGCTGATTGGGCGATAGCCCACCGCCATGGCCATGTCGATCACCGGAATGGTGGTGCCCCGCATGCTGGCGGCGCCCAGCACGGTCGGGTGCGAGTGCGGCATGGCCGTGAGCTGGGTGTAAGGCACTATCTCCTTCACCTTGAGGGTGCCGATGGCGAAGGATTGTTTGGCCGAGAGATGAAACAGCAACATGCCCTGGGATTGGTTGGCTTTGCTTTTCATGGCAGATGTCCTGTGAGTCAAAACGGTATCAGTCAATTCAGGCCCCTAGCATAAAGGATTATTGGAGAAATGACCCTCTTGTTATTAGCGGCCGCTTGCCGCAAAGCTGGACTCATTTAACCCATTTTTTTTCGCCTGGCCTACCCGGTTTTTGGCCCGCCGGGTCAGGTGGGTTGCTGTTCATCCAGGCTGGCGCCAAGCCAGCGTTGGCAGGCCTGGGCGAGGGCCTCTTCGTCCCGGTAGCCGAGCTTGCTCACCACCTGCGCCCGCTTGCCGCCGCTCTTGAGCAGGCGCACCGCCTGCAGCAGCTGCCATTGGGCGCTCAGGGCATCGGCCGCGAGGCCCGGATCCGTGATCCCGCGCTGGGAGAGACAGGCTTGCCAGGCAGCGTCACTGCCCGCTTGCTGGCTGATCAGTGCCCGCCAAGCGCCTTGCAGCAGCTGATCCGCATGTTGCGACAGGGGGCAGGCCTGCAACTCGTCGAGTATCACCTGCAGACGATGACCATAGGCACCTTGCCAATCGCGGGGGCGCTGCCATTGGGCCAGGCTGTCGAACAGGGCATCCAGCAGCGGGGCCGGTTGCAACCAGCCCGCCTGGGCTGGCTGGGCAACCCGCAGGGAACAGGTCAGCAGATCATGGTGGCAGCCTGCCAGCGGGCTGAAGGCGGCGAGGGCATCGGCGCAGAGCCAGAAGCTGTTGCCCGCGGTCAGCAGCAATTCATGCTGGCCGAGTCGCAGCAGTGCCGCGCCCCGGGTTATCCGCAGCAACTGGCCTACCGGCGTGCGTTTGCGGCCGCCGACCTGCAGGTACGGGGAGGAAAAATGCTGGCATTCGATGGCGTGATGCATGTAAAAACCCTGATATGATGCTGCCTGGAGGTAACAAGAATGGAAACCAGACGTAAAAAACGCTTCATCGCCGGTGCGGTTTGTCCGGCGTGCGGCAAAATGGACACCATGATGCTGTATATGGAGCATGGAGTCGAGAAGGTGACTTGTGTCGACTGCGGGGACACCCAGGTGCAGACCCAGGCCGAGGTGGACAAGGTGACCCGGGAGACGGAGCAGGTAATTGGGGTGTTTCGTCCCGAATGAGCCAGACCGAGGTGGACAAGGTGACCCGGGAGACGGAACAGGTAATTGGGGGGGGCGTCCCGAATGAGGACCCAGCCGCAATACCCGGGAATGAGGTGCGAGTCAGGCCTATGCGGTTTCACATTGATGACTTTTTCATCACGACTGAGCCGGGCTCACCATATGCTTGGCCACCTTTTTGAGGTATTCTGGGCCCGTTTTTTTCTATCCGCAGGATCCCTGACATGAAAGTAGCTCCCCTGAGCGTGGTTACGCTGGAATACACAGTCACCGACGAACACGGTGAAGTCATCGACACCACTGTCGGTAAAGAGCCTCTGGTGTATCTGCACGGTACCCGTTATCTGGTCTCCGGCCTTGAAGCCGAGCTGGAAGGCCGCAGTGTGGGCGAGGCGTTCGACGTCACGCTGGCACCGACCCAGGCCTATGGCGAATACGACGAAAGCCTGGTGCAAGAAGTACTTGGCGAGCTGTTTGACGGCATGGAAGTGTCTGAAGGGGATACTTTTGTGGCCGAGACTGACGACGGTCACCGCCCGGTGACTGTCATCGAAGTGTCCGAAGAGTTCATCAAGGTGGATGGCAACCATCCGCTGGCTGGTGTGACCCTGGGCTTCAAGGTCGAGATCAAGGACGTGCGTGCCGCCACGGCCGAAGAGCTGGCTCACGGCCACGTTCACGGTGCCGGTGGTTGCGGTCACGATCATGGTCACGACCACGACCATGACCACGATCACGGCCATGAGCACGGCGGTTGCTGCGGTGGTGGCCATGGCCACGATCACGGTCATGACCACGGCGACGAGCAGGGTCAGGGCGGTTGCTGCGGTGGCGGTGGCTGCGGTGGCAAGGGTCACCAGCACTGATCTGCGTTATGGGCATAGCCCGATAAAAAAACCCGCGTAGGCTTATTTATAGTAAAAACCATGCACTTTTGTTAAATGAGTAGTTAAACAACTATATTTGAAAGGTTTTTTACTCAACGGAAATCGTACACACTATGTATTTTAGTGTGTACGATTTTTTTGTACTTAAGTTGCCATGTGGTTTCGAAAAGCACTGAAAAGATATGGCTCATGTGATAAGCCTCGAATGATGCACATGAAAGGGTTTTATTTACCTAACGCCCTCATCACCACCTCCACGGCAGCCAACCGTCCTCGTAAGCACCGAAACTCCTGACTGGTGTGCCTGAGCACATTATCAATGGTCGTCTCTAGCTCGGGGAAGTCTGCTCGTAGCTCATTGTATTCGGCGAACGTGGCCTGGTATTCCTGAATTTCAAATCGATAAGATTTCGCCTTGGCCTCCAATTCTTCCAGCCCCTTTCGCACCTCATCCTTCACTTCCACGACTGGCATTTGCTCGACCTGAGTCACTGGAATCACTGGGCCAAGGGAAGGTGCGAACAAGTGGATCGCACCTTCATCATAAGCAGCCTGCTCACGTTTAACATTTTCATTACTCCAGAATTCGGACGTATTTACTCCAAAATCTGCTTTTTGCTCCATCATTCCCCTTTTTCGGGGCTTACCTCGCATTTTGGACGCAGCTATCCCATCCCCGTATCATCTGGTCCACTCGAAACAGATTCGCCAGCGTAAACAACATCGCCAGTTGGTTGTCGTTCTTCCGCAGCCCCTTGTACCGAGCTTTCACAAATCCAAACTGACGTTTGATGAGCCGGAACGGATGTTCCACCTTGGCGCGGACGCTGGATTTGAGCCTCTCAAAAGCAATTACTCCCTTGTTTTTACGAGGATGCTTTTTGAGTTCCTTGAGTTTGCCAGGGCGCATGGCAATCGCCCATTCAGCCTTCACATCGGCCAGCTCTTCACGATTTTCAGCCCCCTGATATCCGGCATCAGCGAACACAAACGCTTCCTTGCCATGGAGCAGATGACCCACCTGATTGAGGTCGTGCTCGTTGGCTGACGTGGTCTCCAGACTGTGAGTCAGGCCACTCTTCGCATCGACGCCGATATGAGCCTTCATGCCGAAATACCACTGATTGCCTTTCTTGGTCTGATGCATCTCGGGGTCACGCTCTCCACGCTTGTTCTTGGTGGCGTTGGGGGCCTCGATGATGGTGGCATCGACCAGCGTGCCTTGCTTCATCATGATACCCGCGTCACAGAGCCACTGGTTGATGGCCTCGAAGAGTTGGCGTGCCAGTTGGTGCTGCTCCAGCAGATGCCGGAAATTCATGATGGTAGTACGGTCAGGGATGGCCTGGTCCAGGGAGAGTTTGGCAAACAGACGCATCGAGGCAATCTCGTAGGAGTTATGGTCATTTCTGGTGTACGGAGGGATAGAAGAGGTGGCGTATCCTGCTGATTGATTCCCGCGAAGAATCTCAATCAACAGAGGTGATACGCCATGACTAATTCTACCCTCAGAGCCCTGC
>NZ_JAACGC010000108.1:0-7942 GCF_029237385.1 Aeromonas sp. 1HA1 | reverse complement strand
ACGGTGCGTCTTGGTGATGCGCCCCAACTCCCCACATTCCCGACAAAATACCCGCATGCTTCCCCCATTTCCGACGACATAACCGCCCGATTATACCCGCCAGCTGGGTTTTCACACAGTGGTAGCCACCTCCAACGATCGGTTGAAATCCACCTGAAGCCGGCGCGGCAGGTTGGCGCCGTTGATCGCATCCTGAATAAGCTCGCACAGCGGGATCACCTCGTTGCGCGCATAGGTCCGGTCGTACTGCTCCGGGTTCCCCAGGCCCCCGCTGCCGTTGGCCGGGATGATGCCGGCGAGCGCGGCCGGGAACCGGTGCGCCGTCAGCACATCCTGGGCGGTGATCGCCTTGATGGCCGCAAATTCGTCTTTGGTCGCGATGTCCCCCACCGGAATAAGCTTGATCCCATCGGGCTTGCCTCCCGGGATATTGACGAACATCGAGCGAAAATTCCCGACCCCCTTGGAGCTGGCGATCATGTCCTTCATTTCCGCTTCCTGGTCATCGTCCATGTTCGGGTCGGTGGCATAGAAGATGAACCCCATGTGGGCCCCGTTGAGGAAGTATTTACGCCGAAACAGGGTTGCGTCTTGGTTGAGCAGGGCCGACTGCAAGCCCCCCAGGTAATCGGGCTGGCCATACACCTGCTGCACCGGGTCATATTGGGCAAGCCAGATAATGTCCTCGCTGACATAGCGCTTGTAACTGCCGTCCCGCTGCAGCATCAAGAAATTGCCATCCTGGCAGCGGCGCAGGTAAAGGCTCGACAGAGGGTAGAGCCCCACCACCTGGCCAAACCCGTTGCGCAGCTTGAGCAAGGCCGCGTCCCCAAACTGCAGCAGGTTGTGCACAAACGCGGTGATCACCTCCCGGGGCACCCCTTCGCTGCTGATAAACCGCCCGGAGACCATGTTGCGCCGTGCCATCAAGATAGCGCCGTGGTGCGCATTGGCGCGGGCCACCTTGGCCAGGCCCTTCCTGTCGATGGGTGGCAGGTAATACTCGCCCCATGGGCTGTAGAACACGTCCGTGTAGTCGGTCATCCAGGCAGTGGGATCGATGGGTTCGGGAATGGAAAAGCTCACGGCGGAACGGGTGCTGGGAACATGGGATGGGGTACTGGGCCGCTGGGCCCGCTGATGAAAGCACTGTTTGCGGCTCATGTTTTCCTCGTTTACTGATGGCCCAGGTGGACTTGCGGCGGCGTGATGTATCGAGCGGTTCGTTGTCCACTGCGTGGGCGATGGCAAAGAACACATCGGCGTGGCCGGTCTCGCTGCTGCGCGAGGCGCGGAACGTCATCTGGCCGCCACCGGTGGTGGTGCGTTTGATGCTCATGAAGGCGAGCGGGATCTCGATGTCCTCCTGATCCCACTCGATACGGTCTGACTCGACCACGTCCACCATCTTGAGGACCAGTCGCGCCTTGCTCTCCACGTTGTAGTTGATCGGGGTGATGGTGGACTTGAACACGGGCTGCAGCAGGTCATAGACCCCGCTGCCGACCCCGGACACGTCGATCCCCAGATAGGTGACCCGAAACTTCTTGGCGATCTTCTCGATCTCACTCGCCTGGTAACGGAAGTTCATCCCGCGCCAGAAGTGCTTCTCCAGCACCCGGAACTTCTCGCCCGGGAACAGCGGCGGGGCGACCACTACCAGGGTGGCGTTATCACGGGTACGGCTCGGGTCATAGCCCAGCCACACCTCACGCTTGCCAAACGGCTCGGGGTGGCCCGGGGTGTAGTCGCTCCAGTTGCTGATAGTGGTCTGGGCCCGCTCCATGTGCTGGAACTTGAACACCGATGCTTCATCGTCCACAAAGGCGCACATGTAGAGGTGATCGAACACTTCGATCGCGGTCTCTTCGCGCAGCGCCTCGATGTCGATGAGGGTAAACCCGCTCGATACCGCGGCTTCCAGGGTGAGGATGTAACGCCACACCCGATCCGGGCAGACCCGACCACCGTCACGCAGCTCTGCCTCGGTCGGAAACTCGATGGCCTGGCGCGTCGGATCCTTGCCCTTCCAGTCATCCCCGGTCCACAGCTTGTAACCCCCGTGGGCCTTGCTGGAAGGGGTGGAGAAGAAGGTCTTGCGCCAGTGGGATTGCGAGCCCATGCCGGTGGCCACGTCGGTGACCGCCTTGAAGTTCTTGATCCAGAAGTATTCGTCGGCGTAGAAGTTGCCGGTGTAACCCTGGGCACTGTTGGCGCTGGTTGAGCAGAACACCAGCTGCGCCCCGTTGGAGAGCACGATCGGGTTACCACTGAGCTCAACCCCCAAGAACGTACGAGCGATGTTGATGATGTAGGAGCGGAAGATCTCGGCCTGGGCGCGGGTAGCGGACAGGAAGACCTGATTGCCGCCGGTCAAAATGGCATCCTCCAGCGCTTCGCCGGCGAAATAGTAGGTCATGCCAATCTGGCGGGACTTGAGGATATTGCGGGTGCGCGGCATGGCCGGGTTATTCTTGACGTCACGCACGTACCGCTGGTGCGGGAACAGCGAGGCCAGCCACCCTTCAAAATCTTCCGGCGTCAGGTCATTGACCCAGTTCTTGGTCTTCTTGCCGCCGCCTTTCTTCGGTTTACCCTCCCCACGCCGGCGGCTCCCCTCGCTCGGTTCATCTTGTGGCTCGGCCAGCTGACGGGCCTTGAGGGCGTGCTCTCGCTCGGCCAGCTTGACGGCCTGATCTTTGAGGGCGCAGTGGTGGTTGATGAGCCGGTCCATTTCGGCCAGGTCGGCGTGATTCTTCTTCGACTTGACGGCCAGCGCCTGGTAGCGTCGGGTGATCGCATCCTCCAGCGCTTCATCACTCAGCAGCTCGGTCCAGCCGTACTTCTCGGCCCACAGGTACACCACTCGCACACTGCCAAGGCCCAGCTCGGCCTTGATTTCCTGTGCGCTCCAGTGGCGCAGATAAAGCCGCCGGGCGGTTTGTCGTACCTCTTCTGTATAGGCCATGAGGCTCCCCAGTCTTGATTGCTGGGGCTCATGATACTGAGCCGATCCCGCCCATCCCGCCGCCTTCATTCGGATGAATTCGGATAACCCCCGCTATCCGAAATCGCCCGAACGCATGTGAGTGCTCCCCCTCTTCTGCCCCGATAACCTGACGCCACTTCGACGCAACAGGGGGCCGCCGTGCCAACACCAATAGATTCATCACTGCGCACCGGCTGGGTGGTGATCGCCACAGAAGGTCAGTCCGTGGATGGCCGCGAGATCTCGGCCAAGTGGATCACCGACATGGCCGACACCTACGATCCGACCTTCTATTGCGCGCAGCTGTGGCCAGACCATGAGAAGTGGGGCGAGAACCTGGGCTACGTGCAGGCCCTCAAGGCCGACAAGGTAGACGGCAAACACACCCTGTTCGCCATCCTCTGCCCGACCCGCGACCTCATCTATCAAAACCAGCGGGGCCAATACAAGTTCTGCTCCATTGAGCCGCTGGATAACTTCACCGGTCAGGGCAAAACCTACCTGTTTGCCGTAGGGGTCACCGACATCCCGGCCAGCACCGGCACCACCATGCTCAAGTTTTCCGCCAAACACCCCTCCCCGGCCGTGGGCCAAAGCCAGGCGCTGGACTTGTCCGGCTTCTCTTTCCCCGAGGACGAGCAAGGTGCCCCTGATCGCGTCTCGCTCCTGCACAAGGTGTTCAACTTCCTGGGCGGCCACGGCGCCCCCACCGAGGTCCAGCCCAGCGACGCCCCGACCCGACCCCAACCCGAGGACAGTACCGACATGAACGAAGAACAGATGAACAAGCTGGCGGGGATGTTTACCGCACTTGGCGCCCAGATTGACACCTTTGGCGCCAAGGTCGATGCCATCGGGAAGACCAAAGAAGATCCCGCGGTTGAACCTGCAGTCGCACCCCTAGCGACCCCAGCGGCTGCACCCTCCATCACTGCCGAGCAGTTCAGCGCCCTGGAGCAGACCATCAAGGGATACGGCGACCAGGTCGCGGCCCTGAGCGCAAAGATCGAGACATTCTCGGTAGAGACACCGAACCAGCGCCCTGATGGCCTGGGCGGTAGCGACACCCACCCGACCGTTTGCTGAGGAGCGCCCAGTGAGTCAAACCAAAACCCCGCAGGCAGAAAAGTGCCTGAACCACTACAACACGCTGCTCGCCAAGGCGTTTGGTGTGCCCGAGAACGCGCTGGCCAAGCAGTTCTCGGTCAGTGAGCCCATGGAAATGGTGCTGCGCAGCGCCATCCTTGAATCCACCAGTTTCCTCGGCCTCATCACCTGCCTGGACGTGGATCAGCTGACCGGCCAGGTGGTGCAAGTGGGCGCCAGTGCGCTGCACACCGGCCGCAAGGTAGACGGGCGTTTTCGCCGCAAGATTGGGGTCGATGGCAACAAATTCAGCCTGACCGAGACCGATTCCTGTGTCCGTCTGGACTGGAGCACCTTGTGCACCTGGGCCAACTCCGGCAACCCGGGCCAGTTCGTGCAACTGGTGTCCGAGTTCACTAACCAGGCATTTGCGCTCGACATGCTGCGGGTCGGCTTTAACGGCACCCACATCGCCGACGACTCTGATCCGATCAAGCACCCGCTGGGTGAAGACGTCAACAAGGGCTGGCAACAGCTGGCGCGTGAGTGGCATGGCGGTAGTCAGGTGGTCAAAGCCCCCACCGGCGACAAGATCTATTTTGACCCGGACGGCCACGGCGACTTCAAGACCCTGGATGAAATGGCCTCAGACCTCATCAACGCCACTATCAACCCGCTCTATCGCACCGATCCCCGCCTGGTGATCCTGGTCGGTACCGACTTGGTCGCAGCAGCCCAGGCCAAGCTCTACAGCGAGGCCACCAAGCCCACCGAGCAGATCGCCGCGCAGCAGTTGGCCAAGTCCATTGCCGGTCGCCCGGCCTTCATCCCGCCCTACTTCCCGGCGAACGGGATGATGATCACCACCCTGGCCAACTTGCACATCTACACCCAGCGCAACACCCGCAAGCGCAAGGCCGCCGACAACGACGATACCAAGGGCTTTGAAAACCAATACTGGCGCCAGGAAGGATACGCCATCGGCGACTATGAAGCCTTTGGCAGCTACGAAGAGGCCGATGTGGTCATCGCCCCCCGCCCTGCTGCAGCACCGGCCGGTGCTGACGCCCTGGTAGACGCTGACGCCCAAGCAGAGCCGGAGGCATAACCCATGGCCCTCTCTCCTGGCATGCGTCACAAGCAACAGGTATTGGCCCAGTTGGGGGCGGCGCAAGCCGCCACCACCGGGCAAGCCACCGGTCTTGTGGCCAACAGCCTGCACCTGCAGCTGATTGCCCTGGAGCAGGACATGCGGCGGCTCAAGGCACTGGCGCGGATGAGCGACAAGGTGGCGATGAAACGGGATGAATTGTTTCCCAAATATCGCCCCTACGTGGACAAGTACCTGGAACTGGCAGCGCTCGGCACCGTGTACCAGAACGAGCTGTTCCAACGCCTGATCATCTGGGCGTTTGATATCGGCGATCTGGATACTGCCATCAGCTGGGCGCTGCTGGCCATCGAGCAGAACCAGCGCACCCCGGGCAACATCAAGCGCGACTGGGCGCACTTCACCGCCGACACCGTGCTGGGCTGGGCCGAGGAACAGGCCGCACTGGGCCATGGCGTCGAGCCTTGGTTCTCCCGGGTATTTGACAAGGTGCGGGGCACCTGGCGCCTCAACGAACAGGCCACCGCCAAATGGTACAAGCTGGCCGGCTGCCTGCTGCTACGTGACAAGGACGAGGTCGCCCGTCCCAGCGCCCTGGCAGACAGCGCCACCCTGGAGCAAGCCGACCACTGGCTGGCGCTCGCCGAGAAGACCCACAGCAAGATTGGGGTCGGCACCCTGCGCCACAAGATTGCCATGCGCCTGCGGGCACTCAACCCAGAATAACGACTCCCACGCCACCGCGCCCCGGCGGGGATGAGCCTGCAGCCTGACCGCTCGCACTGCGCTCAATCCCGTGGCCTCAGGGGCGCCCCATTTGATAAGGCAGCACATGATCTCTGGCAAAAGCATCCACTACAGCGAGCAGACCATCACCAATGACGGCTTTTGGCCTGACGTGGTGTGTGGCGACTTCGAGCGCCGGCGCGCCCTGCCCGCCGACATGGACAGCGATGCCATCAGTGCCGCCCTGCTGGCAGCCGTCAGCGAAATCAACCTGCAGCTGGTTCGCCATCAAGCCACCTTGCGGGCCCAGGGTTTCACCGAGTCACGGCAAGTCCCCGGGCCCCGCATCGCCGGCGGCAATAACGCGCTGACCGAGACCTATCTGGCGGCCGTCTTTGCGCGGGCCAAAGCCATGCTGCTGCCAGAGTTCGCCACAGTCACAGAACGGGATGCCCGCAAAGACCTGGCCGAGCGGGCCCCCGATCTGCGTGAGCAACTGCTGGCCGAAAGCCAGCAGCTGGTGCGCAGCATCAAGAGCAAACACCGGATCGGGGTCTCGATGATATGAGTGAGACCGGCTTTGCCCTGCATGCCCAGGGCTACTTTCTGTCAGCCCTGCACCGCGAGCTCGAGCGCGTCTTGCCCGCCCGTTGTGCCCGCTCACTCGACAGCTGGATGGAGGGCGGCACCCTGCGCCTGGAGCCCAAGGACATGGGGATCACGGGCATGGATCTCGCCTGGCTCACCTACACCGCCGTGTTTTCCCTGGAAAACTTGCCCTTTCGCGAATGCCGGACCGAGACCTTGCTGGCCGTGGCTGCCAGCTGGATCCAGGAGCACGACAACTACCGCGAGCAGTTCGCCTTGCCAGAGCCCAGCTATGCCGTGGTGCCCAACGACGAGCACAGCGCGGACATCGAGCTGGAGGTGCAGTTCGCCGAGCCCCTGCGCATCGTGGAAGACCCCAGCGGCGCAG
Source organism: Aeromonas sp. 1HA1 (assembly GCF_029237385.1). Taxonomy (NCBI): domain Bacteria; kingdom Pseudomonadati; phylum Pseudomonadota; class Gammaproteobacteria; order Aeromonadales; family Aeromonadaceae; genus Aeromonas; species Aeromonas sp. 1HA1. Next base: position 1,054 of record NZ_JAACGC010000108.1, on the reverse strand, counting down.
TTAACTGGCTGGACAAGACCTGGTCCGTCGCCCCCTTTGATGTGTGGGTGGCCGATGAGATCACCCTCTCGGTGGCCGGCAGCGCCCACCCCGTCTACCCCCCTAACCCCGAGACTTAAGGAGCCCGCGCCATGTGGCCTTATGTACAGATCAACAACTTGAACCAGATGCAGGGGCCAGTGACAGAGGTCGAGCGCCATCTGTTGTTCATCGGCAGCGCCGCCAGCAACACCGGCAAGCTGCTCTCCCTCAATACCCAGTCCGACTTTGATCAGTTGCTGGGCGCCGCTGACAGCGAGCTCAAGGCCAACCTGCTGGCCGCCCGCGATAACGCCGGCCAGAACTGGACCGCCGCCGCGTACGTGCTGCCCACCGACAAGCCCTGGCTCGATGCCGCCCGCGAGGCGCAGCAGACCCAGTCCTTTGAAGGGATCGTGGTGCTGGGGCAAGCGTGGGACACCGCGAGCCTCAACGCCGCCCACGCCCTCAACCAGGAGCTGATCGCCAAGTGGGGGCGTTGGCAGTTCATGCTGCTGGCGGTGCCTGGCATTACCAACGAGCAGGACTGGCCCGCCTACGAGGCCACCCTGGCCGCCCTGCAGGAGGGCATCAAGGCCGACTCGATTGGCCTGGTGCCGATGCTCTGGCCAAACCTCATCGGGGTTTATGCCGGGCGCCTGTGCAACCGGGCGGTGAGCATCGCCGACAGCCCCTGCCGGGTGAAGACCGGCGCCCTAGTCGGCCTTGGCAACAAGCCGGTGGACAAAGACGGGATCCCGCTGCCGCTGGCGACCCTGCAGACCCTGGAACAAAACCGCTACTCGGTGCCGATGTGGTACCCGGACTATGACGGCCTCTACTGGGCCGATGGCCGCACCCTGGACGTTGAGGGTGGCGACTACCAGGTGATCGAGAACCTGCGCATTGCTTACAAGGTGGCGCGCCGTACCCGTATCCGCGCGATCGCCCGCATCGGGGATCGCGCCTTCAATTCCACCCCGGGCAGCACCGCCGCCGCCATCACCTACTTTGGCAAAGACCTGCGCGAGATGGC
>NZ_JAACGC010000107.1:0-8025 GCF_029237385.1 Aeromonas sp. 1HA1 | reverse complement strand
ATTGGCGAGGCCGATACCCTGGAAAAGCTCGAAGCCCTGCTGCCATGGAACGTCCCGCTGGAGCCGATTGCAAAAAAAGTGGCGCAATACGGTAAAGGCAAGTAGGTCGATTTAACGGCGCTTACGCAATATGGCCCCAGGCAAAACGGCAACAGCACCTTTATTGATGCTGATTTTAATGAGGAGGTTGATCCTTGGCTGACATTGATGCAAACCAACACGATGACCAGTGCAGAGATTGAGGTCATCATCGAGCAATTTGGTTGTGAACTGGCGCATTCGGAGCATGCTGCCTCATCAGAAACACCTTGGGAAGCAAGGCTGCCGGTGGAGAATGGCCGTATTGCTGGTTGCCCTAGCAAAGTCGAGTTGGTTTTGGCCAACATGATCCATGTTCCAACAGCCTCATTACCTTCGCAGCTTCTTGCGCGGCTAAAGCGTCTGGCGACATTCTCCAATCCTCAGTTCTTCAAAATACAGGCCCTGCGATTTTCAACCGCAGGGATCCCTCGCCACATCTGTTGTGCGAGGATGGAGGAAAACTACTTGAGTTTACCGCGAGGAACGCAGGATGCGCTGCTGGAGTTGCTGGCAGAACAAGGCATTACCACTGAGCTGCGTGATGAGCGGACTGAAGGAACGCCATTGAAAGAGGTCCGCTTCCTGGGTTCTTTGCGTAAAGAGCAGCAGTTGGCTGTGAATGCGCTGGCAGAGCAGAATGTTGGGATCCTCCATGCGCCGACGGCATTTGGGAAAACCATCACGGCGATAGGAATGATCGCCAAGCGTCGGGTCAATACTTTGGTATTGGTACATACCAAGGAGCTGGTGTTGCAGTGGCAGGAGCGGCTTCAGTCATTTCTGGCTGATGTGGAGATTGGTGTCGTTTACGGGGGACGGGCAAAGCCAACTGGCCAAATCGATGTGGCAACATATCAAAGCTTGTTGGCTCGCACTGACAATACCATCAAGCCGTTTGCATTTGAATATGGTCAAGTCATTGTAGATGAGTGCCATCACTTGTCGGCTCCCCGGTACGAACATCTACTGAGTGAGCTCAGCCCTCGTTATGTCATGGGGGTGACGGCAACTCCCCAGCGTCAGGATGGGCACCAACCGATCATTTTTATGCAGGCCGGTCCTATCTGTTTTCGCGCGAAAGCACAGGAACAGGCAGATTTTGAGAAGACGCTGTATCGCTGTGTAGTCAACACAACTCCACCGGCGGCGTTGATGGACAAGGAGCACAAGCCACATATTTCCGCAGTCTTTAAATGGCTGATTGAGGATGAGGTGAGAACAGACCGGATCGTGTCGGACATTGTACGCAGCATTCAGGTGGGACGGAGCCCTATCGTGCTGACAGAGCGTCGTCGCCATGCAGAAGATCTGAGCAAGCGCCTTGAAGTATTGGGTTACCAGATTTCAACATTAAAAGGTGGTATGAAGGCATCGCAGATGCGGGAAGAGAAAGAGCGTTTGGGGAAGGCCGATGCGGTTATCGCTACTGGTAAGTACGTCGGTGAGGGGTTCGACTTACCACGCTTGGACACGCTGTTTTTAGTGCTGCCAATCTCCTGGAAAGGAACCTTGGCACAATACGTCGGACGGATCCATCGAGTGAGTGATGGTAAAGCCGAGGTTCAAGTGCATGACTACATCGATATTGGGCATCCCATGCTGGAGAGGATGTTCAGCCGTCGAGCCAAGGGCTATGCTGCGATGGGCTATCGCTTTGAGGATGTGGATCCTGATTCGTCTAGTCAGGGTGTCATTGAGGGGCTTTGATAAAACATTATAAATTTATCAAACTTTATTATCGCATCAATATGCAATGATGTTCATGGCTGAGCTTAAAATTATCAAACTTCTCATTCGAAATAGCTTAAAAAGCAACCAAAAACAGCGATTTTTTTATCAAAGTTTATTATCCTCCCACAAAAGAGCCGCATTGCGGCTCTTTTTTTGTCTGGTTGGCTGGCGAGGTGGTCGCTATGACAGCCGCAGGTTGGTGATGGTCACGTCCTCCAGCGAGGGTACTATGATGCCGCTGGAGATGCTCTTGGCGATCGCCTGGTTGCGGTTCTTCGAATCTGTCTTGTTGGTGACCTGATTGAGGTGGAAGTTAACGGTCCGTTCGCTGATGCCGAGTATGGTGGCGATCTCCCATGAGGTCTTGCCCTCACTGGCCCAGAACAGGCACTCCTTCTCCCGATCCGACAGCTCTGTGAGGTGCTTCATCAGATCCGGCCTGCTTTTTATCAGCTGCAACGCCGAATTGAAGATGTAGCTGGCGCAGAACGACAACAAGGGGACGTTTTCAAACATCAGATCGGAATTGGATTTTTCCTTGCTGATGAAAGAGAGGATGCCGTGTTCCCCCTGCGGGGTGTGCAGCGGGAAGGAGACGCCATTTCTCACTCCGAAGTCGGCTGCCAGATTCATCACCTCCCGGCTGGCGCTGGGCAGCCAGGGAGAGTCACAGTCGAGCTTGTTCCAGAAGATGGGCTGGGTCTGTTTCAGGCCCAGGAAGACCACTGGGTCCTGGGTCAGGTAGTGCCGCTCGCTGTAGGCTTCGAACCAGCTGGTGGGGCAGTTGTTGAACAAGGCCACGTGGGATTTCTGCATGCTGATGGGGAAAATAATCAGCAGACGGAAGTAATCAAATCCCATCTGATGACTGAAGCGCTCCAGTTGCTGCTGGATATCGCTGGTCCCCTTGGCCTTGGTGAACCGCTCTATGTGTTCCCAGATCGCATCGTTAAACATGTAGATCTCCTTTTTCGATCTCTATCACATTGATCGAAAAGATATTTTTTATTAACTAATTTGGTGTTGTGACGACCAACGCCAGTGACTCCCGTGCTTGCTTAAAAATTATCCTGTTTTTCGGCCGAAGGCCAAGAAAATCATCTGATTGCCTCTGACCCCACTCTTTGAGACAATGAGAATAGTTATCATTGATAAGATTTGTATCATGAACAAGTTTTGGAGTTTGGCCTTGTTGCCATTGTCAGTCCACTTTGCTGCCATCGGGGATGAGCTGGTTGCTCCTGCCCTCAACACCAGCATAGCTGCCGGGAAAGCCTCCCAGCAGCGGGTGGAAAAAGCCGCCGATGCCGCCATTGCCGCACGACTGGAGCTGCAAAATACCCAGCTGCAACTGCGCGACCTCGAAGCCTACAACCGCTACATGCAATCTCTGGTGGCCGATCAGCAAAATGAGCTGGGCAAATTGAGCCAGCAGCTGGAAGCGGTGCAAGAGACCCGTCAGGGCTTGATCCCGCTGATGTTGCAGATGCAGGCAGATCTGGAACAGCTGGTGCAAAACGACATCCCGCTGCGCCGGGAAGAGCGGCTGGCGCGGGTTGAACAGTTGAAAGCGACCCTGGCCCGAGCGGACGTGAGCGAGGCCGAGAAGCTCCGTCAGCTGCTGCAGGCCTATCAGATTGAAGCCGAATATGGCAGCCGGATGGACAGCTATTCCGCCGAGCTGGAGCTGGATGGTGCCCCGCGTCGGGTCGATGTGTTGGCGCTGGGTCGGGTCTCCCTGCTGGCGATGACTGCCGATCGCAGCCTGGCATGGCGCTGGTCAGCCGAGGCGAAGCAGTGGCAAGCCCTCGACAGCCAGTGGCTCTCCCCCGTCGCCGAGGCGATGGATGTGGCTGCCGACAAGAAAGTTCCCCAGTTGCTCAATGTCCCCCTCTCTGTCAGCCGCAGTCAGGAGGCGCAATCATGAGAGTCACCATGAAGTGGTTCCCCCTCCTTATTGCCCTCTCCTGCGGTGCCAACGCCGCTGTCGCCGATGAGTGGCAGGAGCAGGAGCAGGCCCGCGAACAGCAGGCTCAGCAAGACTTAGCGACTGCTGCCAAGGAGCTTGGCACGGCCCGCGCCAAACTGGCCGAAGCCCAGCGTCTGAGCAAGGAGCTGGCCAGCCAGTTCGCCAGCAACGAGAAGCAGCTGACTGAGCTCAGTGCCCAGTGGGAGCAAGCCTCCGGCGACATGAACGAGATCTTCGCAGTCACCCGTCAGGGCGCCAGCGATGCGGTCAAGTTGCTGGCCGACTCTGCGGTCGAGGGGCAGCATCCTGATCGCCTCGCCCCGCTGAAAACCATGGCACAGGATAAACAGGTGCCGGATCGCGCTGCCCTTGCCCTGCTGCCCGCCACGCTGCTGCAAGAGATCCGCGAATCTGGCCGGATTGCCCAGTTCAACGGCAAGGTGCTCGATGCCCAGGGGGCTGCCAGCGAGCAGTCGCTGACCCGGGTTGGCAGCTTTGCCCTGCTGGGGAGCGAAGGCTTCCTGCAGCCGACCGCTGAAGGCTTGAGTCCGGTGCTGGGTCTGCCCGGTAGAGTGCTCTCTACAGTCGCGGCGTATCAGGGTCAGGAAGGGGAAGCGCTGCCGCTGGATCCTGCTCATGGCACTCTGCTGGCGATGTTGGCACAGGCGCCCACCTTCTGGCAGCAGGTACAACAAGGTGGTCAGGTCGGTGCCATTATCGTGCTGCTGGCTGCCATCGGTTTGGGAATTGCTGCGGTACGGCTGTGGAGCCTCTCCCGCGAACTGTCGCGAGTGCGTCGCCAGCTCAAGAGCGGCGAGTATCACGCCGACAACGCCCTCGGTCGGGTGCTGACGGTGGCAGACAAACACCCCGAGCTGAGCATGGAGACCCTCGAACTGCGTCTTGATGAGGCGATCCTGCAGGAGACCCCTCGGATGGAGCGCGGCATCGGCATGGTCAAGGTGATCGCGGCCATCGCCCCCATGCTGGGTCTGCTCGGTACCGTTACAGGGATGATCGGCACCTTCCAGGCCATCACCCAGTTTGGTACCGGCGATCCCAAGATCATGGCGGGCGGCATCTCCATGGCGCTGGTCACCACGGTACAGGGCCTGGTAGCGGCCATTCCGCTGATCCTGGCCCACAGCCTGCTGCAATCCCGCTTCACCGAACTCTCCAATGTGCTGGAGCAGCAGGTGGCCGGCATTCTGGCCGAGCGCGCCGAGAGCAATAACGGCGGGATGGAGCGAGCAGCATGATGCTCGACATCTGGCAACAGCTACAGAGCTTCATGGGCCGTGGCGGCCCGGTGCTCTGGGTCATTCTGGCCCTGCTGGTGCTGATGTGGATTTTGATGATCGAGCGGCTGCTCTACCTCAATCTGGGTTTTGGCCCCTTGCAGCAACAGCTGCTCGGCCGCTGGCAGGCCCGCCGCGAGCGCCATAGCTGGCACGCTCGGGCGATCCGCAGCCGCTGGCTGGCGCAGGCGGAGCTGGAGCTGAACCGTCATCTGATCTTCATCCGCACCCTGGTGGTGCTCTGCCCCATGCTGGGGTTGCTGGGCACAGTGACCGGCATGATCGGCGTATTTGATGCGTTGGCCGCGGCCAACCGCTTTAACCCGGAGAGCATGGCGGGCGGGATCTCCCGCGCCACCATCCCCACCATGGCAGGCATGGTGGTGGCGCTCTCAGGCGTGTTGTTACTCAGTCGGCTCGAGAGCCAGGCCAAGCGTGCGCTGGCCAAGACCCGGGACGGCCTGCGAGAAGAGAAGGTAATGCAATGAGACGGCAATCCAAACGCCAGCGTGACGAAGTGCAGATCGACATGACACCCATGTTGGATATCGTGTTCATCATGCTGATCTTCTTTATTGTCACCACCTCCTTCGTACGCGAAGCCGGGCTCGAGGTACACAGGCCCCAGGCCAGTCAGGCCAAGGCGCAGAAATCCTCCAGCATCATGCTGGCGATCGGGGCTCAGGGTCAGATCTTCCTCGACCGCAAGCAGATCGATGTGGAACGGGTACAGGCCACTATCGCCCGCCTGCTGGCGGAGCAGCCCGATGCCAGTCTGGTGATCCAGGCCGACGAACGGGTGCCCCACGGCAAGGTAGTGCGGGTGATGGATGAGGCCAAGGCGGCGGGTATCGCCAATATCGCCGTGGCGGTGGCGCCGAAATGAAATACAAGCTGATGAGCCTGGGACTGGGGATCGCCCTCAGTCTGGGCATCCTGCTGTTCATGGCCACGCTGGTTGAACCGCCTAGAGGCGAGAAGGTGGCGAGTGAGCAAAAATCCATCGTCATCAATATGCAGAACGAGGTGACCGAGGTGCAGGTGCGCGAGCGTCCTGTGCCGCAGGAACCCGATCCCTTGCCCGAGCCTCCCGCTGCATTGGCCTCGACACCGTTGCCGATGCCGGCTGCGGCCCCCTTGTCGGCCGTTGAGCCGAGCCTGGATCTGGTCTCCAGCCTCAGTGCTGTGCAGGTCTATGCCCCCGGTGTGGCGACCAGTACCGCACCGGTATTGAGTGGCAACTACCACGGCCAGCAGCAGGGGGCGGGTATCGGCGCTGGTGACATGTTGATGCCGTTGCAACGGATCGAGCCGGTTTACCCCTATCGTGCCCAACAGTCAGGGATCGAAGGATTCGTCACCCTGCGTTTTAGCGTGAATGCCGAAGGTGGCGTGCAGGATGTGGAAGTGGTCGAGGCTAGACCTAAGCGTCAGTTCGAGCGGGCGGCCATTCAGGCGATCAATAAGTGGCGCTATCAGCCGAGACCGGGCGCCACCGACAAGCTGGTGCAAGTCATCACGCTCAAATTCAAACTGGAGTCATAACAATGTTGCGGATCTGGATCTGTCTGCTGGCCCTGGTCGGCCAAGCCTGTCTGGCGATGGAGGTCAGCCCTCACTTCTCCCGTCAGCTTGAACCCGTGATGAAGCTCTATCAGTCCGGCCAGTGGCAACAGGCCCAGAGCAAGGCTTCCGGCCTCAAGCCAAATAGCGATGCCGAGCGCGCCTGGCTGGCCCAGCTGCAAGCCTCACTGGCAGCCAATCTGCAACAGACCGCCCAGGCGAGCCGCTACGTCGAACAGGCCCTTGCTTATAAAGAGTGGCCGGAGCAGCAACAGCTTCAGCTGCTGCGTCTGCGCGGTGATATTCAGGCCCAGCAATCCAACTGGTCCGGCGCCATTGCCAGCTACAAGGCGGCACTGGCGCTCCAGCAAGATGATGCTTTGCACCTGCGTCTGGCCGGCCTCTATTACCACAACAAGCAGTACGGTGATGCCGCCAGTCAGAGCGAACAGTTACTGAAGCAGGGTTGGCACAAGCAGGCCGCTATCATTCGTCTCTCAGCCCTTACCGCCCAGCAACGTTATGGCGTGGCTGCCGATCAGGCGGCCGAACTGATCCGCCATGAGCCGACAGAGAGCAAATGGTGGCAACAGGCGGTATCGCTCAGCCTCTCCGCCAAACGTGGCGATCAGGCGCTGGCGCTGCTGCAGACAGCCATCGACAGAAAACTGATGGATGACGCATCAGCTCGCAACCAGCTGATCCGCCTCTATGCCTGGCAAGGGCTGCCTTATCGTGGTGCCCGTCTGCTGGAAGCGGCCATGGCCAAGGGGCAGATGAAGCAAAGTGCTGAAAACCGCCAACTGCTGGCCCAATTGTGGGAAGGTGCCCGGGAGTGGTCACAAGCAGTCGATAGCTGGCAACAGTTGGCCAACCAGCACGGTCAGCCCAAAGCTGCCATGCGTGCCGCCGAACTGCTGCTGCAACAGGGCAAGACAGATGCCGCCATGACCCAGCTTGCTGCCATCAAGTCGGTAAAAGGCGAACAAGGCAATCGTGCCAAAGCGTTGCTGGTGCAGGCACACCTTAATAAGGAGCAGTATGCCCAGGCGCTGGAACTGGCCCGTGAGCTGCAGCAACAGGATAACTGGCAGCAGAAGGCAACCAGCTGGGTCAACTATATCCGGGCACAAAGCGAAGAGTTGAGCAAAAAAGCGGCGTAAAAGAGGTGCCAAGGGGCTGTTTTGGGGCGTTCAGTTCGCTTTTTCAGCAAGCGAACGCATTTTTGCAAAAAGCCCTTGTCATCCCGGCGTGGCTCCCTATAATGCGCCCCTACCAGCACGGCGGAACACGCCAACCTGATGAGCCAGCTTCCTTGTGAAGTGGGCGCAGAAAGAAAAGCGAAAACAACCGCTTGACTTTCGAAGTGAGGAGCGTAATATG